>NZ_JBFUID010000034.1:0-166637 GCF_056402055.1 Pseudomonas sp. P4_C4
GGCAGCTCCTACAAGCGCAAAAAAAAGCGTCCACTACGGACGCTTTTTTTATGACTGCGATTCAATTACTTCAGGGTCACGGTGCCTTTCATCATCGAGATGTGGCCCGGGAACGAGCAGAAGAAACCATACTTTTCAGCGGCATCCAGCTTGGACACATCGAAGGTCACCGAGTCTGTCTCGCCAGCGCCGATGATCTTGGTGTGGGCGATCACGCGGGCGTCGCCTTCCTTCAGGTAGTTCTTGTCGATACCGGCGCTCAGGCCGTCGGTGGCGATCGGCTGCATGTCGGCTTCTTTACTCAGCACCCAGTTATGGCCCATGACGTTCTTCGGCAAGCTGCCGGAGTGCTTGAGTTCCACGGTAAACGTCTTGCAGCTCTTGTCGATTTCAATGGCCTTGGTGCTAAAGGACATTTGATCGGTGGAGTCAATGGTGGTCTTGCACTCGGCAGCCATCAATTGGCTGCTGGCCAGTGTCAACAGGGATACCGCAACAAGTTTGGCAAACATGGTGAATCTCCAAGGCAGGGTTAACGAAATCGCGAATGAACAGAAGACTGCCTGAAAACTTCGCAAGTTCATATGACTTGAATCAAAAATTGTATACAACTTTCGGGCTATGACGCCGATGCAAATTATCTACCGGCCAAGTGTCTGGCCCGGGCCTATCATCAGGCCGTCCCCCTTCAAATGGAATGTCTGTCATGTCGATCAACAGCCTGTTGTGCAGTTTGCTGGCCGCCTACGCCTGCGGTGCCAGCGGTACGTACGAAACCCCGGAACACCAAGTCTAGCCCTTGGAGTGGCGTGCGCCTGCCTTTACTCTGTGGCCCTGATCGACCAAGGAGCAAGGCATGTCTTTAACATCCGTTTGTGTATTTTGTGGTGCCAGCACCGGCACCAACCCGGCTTACCGCGAAGCAGCCGTGGCCCTTGGCCGGGCGTTGGCCGAGCGCAAGCTGACTCTGGTGTATGGCGGTGGCGCCGTGGGCCTGATGGGCATCGTCGCCGATGCCGCGCTGGCGGCCGGCGGTGAAGTGATCGGCATCATCCCGCAAAGCCTCAAGGACAAGGAAATCGGCCACAGCGGCCTGACTCGTCTGGAAGTCGTCGATGGCATGCACGCGCGCAAGGCGCGGATGGCCGAGCTCAGCGATGCCTTTATCGCGCTGCCCGGTGGCCTTGGCACCCTCGAAGAACTGTTCGAAGTCTGGACCTGGGGCCAGCTCGGCTACCACGGCAAACCGCTGGGTTTGCTGGAAGTGAACGGTTTCTACAGCAAATTGACGTCTTTTCTCGATCATATCGTCGGCGAAGGCTTCGTTCGCGGGCAGCACCGTGACATGCTGCAAGTGAGCGAATCGCCGCAAACCCTGATCGATGCTCTGGATGCCTGGCAACCGTCCATAGCGCCAAAATGGGCCGAGCAAAAACCCAGCTAACGGCTTGGCACCGATACAGGGCAGAATATGCGCCGCTCAACCTCACCTTCGACCCCAGAGGATCGCCCATGGCCAAACCTAATTATTCCTTCGCCAAACGTCAAAGAGACTTGGCCAAGGAGCAGAAGAAAGAGGAAAAGCTTCAGCGCAAGAAAGCTACAGCTGAAGAAGAAGCAGCCGCACTGAACCCGGAAGCAGAAGGTGAAGTGGCCGCAGAAAGTGATGTTGAAGCACCGAAAGATCAGGCGCCCGACGCCTGAGACCCTCAGGGCCCGATGATCTGATCAGGCCCACCGGATCTGTGTCCAGGGTTGGCAGCTTTGCTGCCGATCCTCTGTAGGAGCGAGCTTGCTCGCGATGGTCGTTAACGATAACGCTGCAAGTCTGACACCCCGGCGCTCTCGGGTTCTTCGCGAGCAAGCTCGCTCCTACAGGGGACCTGCGTTAATCCAGTGGCATCACTGTGACGCGCACTTCCGGATCGTGGTTCCCTCCTCCCAGAATCACCCCCCGCAATGGCGACACATCAGAAAAATCCCGGCCCCAGGCCAGGGTGATGTGCTCCAGCGCCGGTTGCACATTGTTGGTCGGATCGAAATCCACCCACCCCAGCACCGGGCAAAACACCGAGACCCAGGCGTGGGACGCATCAGCACCGATTAGCCGTGGCTGACCCGGCGGTGGCTGGGTCAGCAGGTAGCCGCTGATGTACCGCGCCGCCAATCCACGGGACCGTACGCAAGCGAGCATCAGGTGGGCAAAGTCCTGGCAGACCCCGCGTCGGCGCTCCAGCACCTCCACCAGCGGCGTCGCCACCTGGGTCGCTTCGGCATCGAAGGTGAACTCGCTGAAGATTTTCTCCATCAGCGCCTGCACGCCGAGCAACAACGCTCGACCGGGCGGAAAACAGCTTTGCGAAAACTCGACGAAGTTTTTCTTCAAATGCACATACGGCGATTCAAACCGGTATCGGCAGGCTTCGAGTAGCTCGGGCGACAGCGGTTGGCTGCTGTAGGTCAGCGCGCTTCGGGTCTGTTCCCACGCTGGTGACCGATTGAAGTCCAACGCAGGTCGGGGCAGCACTTCAATGGTCAGGCTGGCGTTGACCAGCAATTCATCGTGGGGACGCTCGAACGCCAGCCGGGTCAGCGGATTGCCGAATACATCCAGTTCATCGCGACGCGAGGTCGGCTGCGGACTGATCTGCAATTGCCGGTCGGTGCAGCGCTGCCAGGCACAAGGCCGCGGCCACAAATGCGCCAATTGCTGGGCCAGGGACACCGGGCTGTCATAGTGATAATGGGTGTCGTGGAAAATCTGGTAGTGGGCGCTCATCAGACGGACACCGTGCGCTGGCTGACATCGTCGACATGGGCGAAATGCCGCAGCGCCAGGCGATCGGAAACCTGCCCGCCGGCGTCGGCGATCTCTTGCAGCAGCGCGGCCAGCCCTTCGATGGCGGCGCGAACACTCGCGTCGCCGAACAGCGGGTTTTCCAGGCAGCCCAGATCGAATCGCGCCAGACGCTCGACCAATTGCGGCAGCGCCGTTTCGCGCGGCACGCCAAAGTCGTCGTTGAGGCGCTTGAGGGTGCGGGTCACCAGTTTCAACTGGAACAACACGGCGTGAGGGTTCTGCTCGTCGAGCAACAACAGGTCGAGCACCGGGATCATCTGTGCCACCGCCAGGTATCGAGAACGATAGGTGATACTGCTGTTGCCCAGTTCCAGCAACCACTCCAGGCCGGCCTGATCGAAAGCCCCGGCGCCCCGCAGGAACGCCGCCAGGCTGCCGCTGAGAAACTGCAGACGCTCGAGCCGCCGGCCAATCATCAGGAAACGCCAGCCTTCGTCCCGGGTCATGTCGTCCAGGGCAAAGCCGGACAGTGCCGCCAGGGACATCACCAGACGGTTGAGGAAATCCAGCAACTCGCCGAAATCCGGCTCTTCGGTTTCCAGCTCCATGGCTTCACGCTGCAACTCCACCAGTGCCTGCCAGTTTTCCCGCGAGAGTTTGCCGCGCACCTGTGAAGCAGCCCACTGCAAGCGTTGCAGGTTGGAGCGCAGGCTGAACGGCCAGTCATCGCCGAGCAGCGCCGCCAACAGGCGCTCCGGCAATTCGCCCTCATCGGGTAACAACATCAGCCGTTCACCGAGATCCACCGCAGCCTGCAGGGCTTGCGGGTCGTCGCCGTCGACATAGCGCGCCAGCATGATGCGCAGCAAACGGGCGCTGTCGTCGCAACGCTCGCAGTAACGGCCAAACCAGAACAGGTTTTCTACCACCCGCGACGGCAGGTATGGATCGCGCCGCACCAGGTCATGCACGCCGATATTGCGCTGGGCCTTCCATTGTTCGCCGCTGGGCGCACGATCGCCCAGCACCCAGGTGTCTTTACTGGCGCCGCCGCGCTGCATCGACACCACTTCGGCATCGGCTTGCGCGGCGACCCGGGTCAAGCCACCGGGCAGCACCCGGTAGCCCTCGCGGCTGGCCACCGCATACACGCGCATGCCGATGGCACGGGGCTGCAGTTGACCGTCTTCAGCTTGCCAGATCGGCGCCTGGGACAATTGCGCGAGTTCTTGTGCCACATAAGCGTAAGGCCGTGCCTGCATGCGCTCGGCGAGTTCCTGGCGCTGTTTTTCACCCAAATCACGGCCAAATACCGGTGCAAAGCTTTGGGACGGAAACGCCGGTTTGATCAGCAGCTCCGGCAGTTTTTCCAGGGCCTGGGCCAATACCGACGCTTCGCCGCACCACCAAGTGGCGATGGACGGCAGGATCAGCTCTTCGCCGAACAGGAATTGATTGATCTTCGGCAGAAACCCCAACAACCCCGGCGATTCCAGCACACCACTGCCGAGGGCGTTGGCCACCAGCACCCGCCCCTGCCGCACTGCTTCCAGCAGGCCCGGCACGCCGAGGGCTGAGTCGGTTCGCAGCTCCAGCGGGTCGCAGAAATCATCGTCGAGCCGGCGCATGATCGCGTGAACCCGGCGCAGACCACTCAGGGTCTTCAGGTAGACCGTCGCATCGCGCACTGTGAGGTCGCCGCCCTCCACCAGTGGGTAGCCGAGCTGGCGAGCGAGGTACAGATGTTCAAAATAGCTTTCGTTGAAACGCCCTGGCGTCAGCAGCACCACCAACGGTGCGTCCCCGTCGTTCGGGGCCTGACGAGCGAGGGTTTCCTGCAAGGTGCGAAAGAACCCGGCCAGGTGCTGCACTTTCAGATCGCGGTACAGCTCGGGAAAGGCCCGGGACACAATCGTGCGGTTTTCCAGCGCATACCCGGCTCCCGAAGGCGCCTGGGTACGATCCGCCGTCACCCACCAGCGGCCATCGGGTGTGCGCGCCAGATCCACGGCATACAGATGCAGAAAGGCTCCGTCAGGCGGGCTGATGCCCTGACAGGGCCAAAGGAAGTTGTTGTGACCGAACACCAGCTCGGCGGGCAAAAGACCTTCGGCAATCAGCCGTTGCGGACCGTAAAGGTCAGCAAGCACGGCATTGAGCAACCTGGCCCGTTGCGCGATGCCGGCCGCAAGGTGCTCCCACTCCTCGGCGGCAATGACATGGGGCAGCAGGTCCAGTTCCCATGGTCGGTCAGCGCCTTTGGGATCGGCATAAACGTTATAGGTAACGCCGTTCTCCTGGATTTGCCGGGTCAGCAGGGCCTGACGCTGCACCAGTTGCGCCGGCGTGCTGCGTTGCAACTGCTCGAACAACCGGCGCCAGTGCGGGCGCACGGCGCCACTGTCGTCGAGCAGTTCGTGATAGGTGCCCGCCGTCAGCGGGTAGCGGTCTAGCAGGTCAGGCATGGAAAGCTCGGCAGACAGCAATGAACGGTCAGACTAACGCAGGCTCGTGACGCCCGGATATACGTAAAATCCGAGCGTCGCGTACGGTTTAGAAACGTCGCAAATCGAGCGTCATCGGCAGCTCGTCGCTGATTTCCAGATTGGGTATAGGAAGTTTCCCTGGCGTGTGTCCGATGCGGAAGAAGCGCGCCATTCGCCGGCTCTCCGCTTCATTGGCGTTCACCGGCAAGCTGTCGTAATTGCGCCCGCCCGGGTGGGCGACGTGGTACTGGCAGCCGCCCAACGAACGCTGCATCCAGGTATCGAGCAAGTCGAACACCAGGGGCGCGTGGACCGGGATGGTCGGTTGCAGGCAGTTGGCCGGTTGCCAGGCACGAAATCTCACGCCAGCAACGAATTCGCCTACACGCCCGGTGGGTTGCAATGGCACGGGCACGCCGTTGCAGGTCAGCAGATAACGCTGGGGCGGCAAGCCGCTGAGCTTGACCTGCAAACGCTCCAGCGACGAATCCACGTAACGCACCGTACCGCCCATGGCGCCCTCTTCGCCCAGCACGTGCCAGGGCTCGAGCGCCTGGCGCAACTCCAGCGCAATGCCACTGACGGCGTAGTCGCCAACCTTGGGAAAACGGAACTCCAGATGCGCGGCGAACCATTCGGCCCACACCGGATAACCGGCGGCGTTGAGGTCGACGATGACATCGGCGAAGTCTTGCTCGATAAAGTGCGGCAACAGGAAGCGATCGTGCAGCTCCGTACCCCAGCGCGCCAGTTTCGGCGGCGCATAGGGCTCGCGCCAGAACCGCGCGACCAGCGCCCGCAGCAACAATTGTTGCGCCAGGCTCATGCGCGCATGGGGCGGCATCTCGAATGCACGCAGCTCCAACAATCCGAGGCGCCCGGTGGCACCATCCGGCGAATAGAGTTTGTCGATGCAGAACTCGGCGCGATGAGTGTTGCCCGTCACATCGATCAGCAGATTGCGCAGCAGTCGATCCACCAGCCATGGCGGACATTCCTCACCCGCTTCAGGCATTTGTGCGAAAGCAATTTCCAGTTCGTACAAGGCATCGTTGCGGGCTTCATCGACGCGGGGTGCCTGGGACGTCGGGCCGATGAACAATCCGGAAAACAGGTAGGACAGCGACGGATGGTTGTGCCAGTAGCTGATCAGGCTGCGCAGCAGATCCGGGCGACGCAGAAACGGCGAGTCCCCCGGGGTCGCGCCACCCAGCACGAAATGGTTACCGCCGCCCGTGCCGGTATGCCGGCCGTCGATCATGAATTTCTCGGTGGTCAGTCGGGTCTGGCGCGCTTCTTCGTAGAGAAATTCGGTGCGCTCGACCAATTCATCCCAGGTCGCGGACGGCTGCACATTGACCTCGATCACCCCCGGATCCGGGGTGATGCGAAAGTTGCTCAGGCGTGGATCGCTCGGCGGCTCGTAGCCCTCAAGCAACACCGGGCACAGCAACTCTTCGGCGGTGGCTTCGATGGCAGCGACCAGTTCGAGGTAATCCTCGACCCGCTCCAGCGGCGGCATGAACAGGTACAACCGGCCTTCCCGCGCTTCGGCGCAGAAGGCAGTACGGGTCAGCCAGTCGGCGGATTCGTCGAGCTTCGGCGCGCGCTCTTGTACCTCGGCAGCTTCGCTTTGGCTTTGCAGTTGCGCAGTGTCGGGTAGCGGCGGGAAGTCTTGATTCGGGTCTTGCGGATGAATGAACGGATATTCCGCCGCTTTCACCCAAGGCTGCGACCCCAGCGGCAAGCGATAACCCAGCGGCGAGTCCCCCGGCACCAGGCGGCAGTGCTCGTCGCGCAGATACCAGCGCCCGCTCTGCCACTGGTCGCCCTTGGCGGTGCGCGCCAGCGGCAGGACCTGGCCGATGACCTTGTCCAGCCCCTGGCTGAATACTTTGCGCAGGCGTGCCCGTTCCAGGGGTTCTTCCAGACGCGAGTCTTCGGCGCTGACGTTTTGCGGCAACAGCCCTTCGCGCCAGAGGTAATAAAAATTGTCTTCGTAGGCTGGGAACACAAAGCGTGTCGGAATCTTCAGGCGTTCGGCGACACTCGCCAAAAATCGCCCGGCAAGTGCGCCATCCGCGCCGTAGTCTTCCTGCTCGTCGGCGATCAGCGCGATGTTGTGCCAGATCGGCACGCCGTCACGGCGCCAGTAGCAATTGAGCGACCAGCGCGGCAGTTGCTCGCCGGGGTACCACTTGCCCTGCCCGAAATGCACCAGCCCCTGGGGCGCGTAATGCTTGCGCATGCGCCGGAACAGTTCAGCGGACAACCGCCGCTTATCCGGCCCCAGTGCCGCGGTATTCCACTCGGCACCGTCCGGATCATCGATGGACACAAAGGTCGGCTCGCCACCCATGGTCAGGCGCACATCGCCTTCCAGCAAGTCGGCATCGATCTGACGGCCCAGGGCCTGGATCGCCAGCCACTGTTCGTCGCTGTAGGGCTTGGTGACCCGCGGCGCTTCCCAAATCCGCTCCACGGACATTTCGTGGCTGAATTCGCACTCGCAGGGTTCCACCAAGCCACTGATCGGCGCCGCAGAGGACGGATCGGGACTACAGGCCAACGGAATATGCCCTTCACCGGCAAACAGCCCGGAAGTCGCATCCAGGCCGATCCAGCCGGCGCCGGGCAAATACACCTCGCACCAGGCGTGCAGGTCGGTGAAATCCACTTCGGTGCCGGAGGGACCGTCGAGACTTTTGACGTCGGCGGTCAGCTGGATCAGGTAACCCGACACGAAACGCGCCGCCAGCCCCAGGTTGCGCAGCAGTTGCACCAGCAACCAAGCGGAGTCGCGGCACGAACCGGAGGCCTGGTCGAGGGTGTGCTCAGGTGTTTGTACACCGGGCTCCATGCGGATCAGGTAGTCGATGTCTTCGCTCAGGCGCTGGTTGAGTGCGACGAGAAAATCCACGGCGGGCAACGGTGTGCGGTCGATGCCGTCCAGATAGGCCTTGAACTTCGGCGTCAGGGGCAAGGTTTCCAGGTACGGCGCCAGTTCCTTGCGCTCATCGGCGGCATAGGCGAAGGGGATCTTTTCCGCATAGGGCTCGAGAAAGAAGTCGAACGGATTGAAGATCGCCATTTCTGCCAGCAGATCGACCTCGATTCGCAATTCCTCGGTTTTCTCCGGGAACACCAGCCGCGCCAGATAATTGCCCTGAGGGTCCTGCTGCCAGTTGATGAAGTGCTGTTCGGGGGAGACTTTCAGCGCATAAGACAGAATCCGCGTGCGGCTGTGAGCGGCGGGACGCAGACGAACGATCTGCGGGCCGAGCTCGACAGCGCGGTCATAGCGGTAATGCGTGACGTGGTGCAATGCGACATGAATCGACACGGCGTGCCTCCTGCGAGCCTTGAACGTATAGGAAAGCGCGCAAGACTTATGCCATCCAGCAGCGCTGGCGCTTTCTCCGGTTACTGGAGGCAGTACAGCACCAAAATCGGGCGATGCGGGAAATTGGTTAGATGCAGTCGCACGTATTTGTGGCGTTGCGCGGCAGATTCGCCACCACCACTGACCTCATCGCGAGCAAGCTCGCTCCCACAGGTATTTGCTGTGAACACACAACTGAGGCACAACCCCGGCCATTGTGGGAGCGAGCTTGCTCGCGATGAGGCCGGTAGCTCCAACACTGCTTTCAGCCCAGTACGCTAATTTTCCGCGGCTCAGAAATGCAAAACGCCAACCCGAAGGTTGGCGTTCTGTTGAGTTCAAGCGAGGTTTAGCGCGGCACGACAGGCTTACGCGTCGGCTTGGGGCCTTTGCCCTTGGCCGCGTCCTTGCGTTCCTTGGCCGCTTGCTGGTTGCGGGCGAACGCCGCAGCCTTGGCCTGTTCACGCTTGTCCCACGGGTTGCCGCCATCGCTGGCACGTGGTGGCAGGCCGGTATGCTGGGTCAGGATCTTGGTGGTCTTTTCCCCTGCAACCTTGTGGCTGCCGGCCGGCGTCGAGTTCTTGCGACGGGCGCTCTGGTAGCTGTCGGTCGACGGCTGGTGCAAAGGAATCAGCTGGTTCTTGCCCGGCCCGATCAGGTCGGCGCGGCCCATGCGGGTCAGGGCCTCACGCAGCATCGGCCAGCCTTTCGGGTCGTGATAACGCAAGAACGCCTTGTGCAGACGACGCTGCTCTTCGCTCTTGACGATGGTCACCGCGTCACTCTTGTAGGTGACCTTGCGCAGTGGGTTCTTGCCCGAGTGGTACATCGCGGTGGCGGTGGCCATCGGCGACGGGTAGAACGCCTGCACCTGGTCGGCACGGAAGCCGTTGCCCTTGAGCCACAGGGCCAGGTTCATCATGTCTTCGTCGGTGGTGCCCGGGTGCGCCGCGATGAAGTACGGAATCAGGTACTGCTCTTTGCCCGCTTCCTTGGAGTACTTCTCGAACATGCGCTTGAACTTGTCATAGCTGCCGATGCCCGGTTTCATCATCTGGTTGAGCGGACCTTCCTCGGTATGTTCCGGGGCGATCTTCAGGTAGCCACCGACGTGGTGAGTCACCAGCTCCTTGACGTATTCCGGCGACTCGACCGCGAGGTCGTAGCGCAGGCCGGATGCAATCAGGATCTTCTTCACACCCGGCAATTCACGGGCACTGCGGTACAGCTGGATCAGCGCCGAGTGGTCGGTGTTCAGGTTCGGGCAGATGCCGGGGAACACGCAGGATGGCTTGCGGCACGCGGATTCGATTTCCGGGCTCTTGCAGGCAATGCGGTACATGTTCGCGGTCGGGCCGCCAAGGTCGGAGATCACGCCAGTAAAACCGGGAACCTTGTCACGAATTTCTTCGATTTCACGAATGATCGATTCATGGGAACGGTTCTGGATGATCCGGCCTTCGTGCTCGGTGATCGAGCAGAAGGTGCAGCCGCCGAAGCAGCCACGCATGATGTTCACCGAGAAGCGGATCATGTCGTAGGCAGGAATTTTTTCCTTGCCATACGCCGGGTGCGGAACACGGGCGTAAGGCATGCCGAACACGTAGTCCATTTCTTCGGTAGTCATCGGAATCGGTGGCGGGTTGAACCAGACGTCCACTTCGCCATGCTTCTGCACCAGCGCACGGGCGTTGCCCGGGTTGGTTTCCAGGTGCAGCACGCGGTTGGCGTGAGCGTAGAGCACCGCATCGTTGCGGACTTTTTCCACCGACGGCAGACGGATCACGGTCTTGTCGCGGGTCATGCGCGGGCTGGCCAGGATCTGCACGACCTTGGCTTCCTGCGGATCTTCAACCGGACCCTTTTCCTGCTCGATGGCGCAGGCCTGGGTGTCCTGGGTGTTCACGTACGGGTTGATGATCTTGTCGATCTTGCCCGGACGGTCGATGCGCGTTGAGTCGACTTCGTACCAGCCTTGTGGCGTGTCACGACGGATGAACGCGGTGCCGCGCACGTCGGTGATGTCTTCGATCTTGTGACCGTAGGACAGACGCTGGGCGACCTCGACGATGGCCCGCTCGGCGTTGCCGTAAAGCAGGATGTCGGCGCTGGCGTCGATCAGGATCGAGTTGCGCACACGGTCCTGCCAGTAGTCGTAGTGGGCGATGCGGCGCAGGG
Source organism: Pseudomonas sp. P4_C4 (assembly GCF_056402055.1). Classification (NCBI taxonomy): domain Bacteria; kingdom Pseudomonadati; phylum Pseudomonadota; class Gammaproteobacteria; order Pseudomonadales; family Pseudomonadaceae; genus Pseudomonas; species Pseudomonas sp. P4_C4. The sequence continues at coordinate 10,847 of NZ_JBFUID010000034.1, forward strand.
ACGCTTCGATGCCGCCGAGCACGATCGGCACGTGCTTGTAGGCTTCCTTGCAGCGCTGGCTGTAAACCAGGCTGGCGCGGTCAGGACGCTTGCCTGCCAGGCCACCCGGCGTGTAGGCGTCGTCGGAACGGATTTTCTTGTCCGCGGTGTAGCGGTTGATCATCGAGTCCATGTTGCCGGCCGCGACACCGAAGAACAGGTTCGGCTCACCGAGCTTCATGAAGTCGTCTTTGGACTGCCAGTTCGGCTGGGCAATGATCCCGACGCGGAAACCCTGGGACTCCAGCAACCGGCCGATGATCGCCATGCCGAACGACGGGTGATCGACGTAGGCATCACCGGTGACGATGATGATGTCGCAGGAATCCCAGCCAAGCTGATCCATCTCCTCCCTGCTCATGGGCAGGAATGGCGCTGGCCCGAAACATTCGGCCCAGTACTTGGGATAGTCAAATAACGGCTTGGCTGCTTGCATGTCGATAACCGGTGTTGGCTTTCATTGAATTTCGCGGGCGCGGAATATAGCACAAATTTTGACCAATTCCGACGGCTATGGTCGGAAATTGGTGTGCCGAATAACTTACTCGTCGTCGAAGTTGTAACTACCCGGCGCCAGGTTTTCGAAGCGGGTGTACTTGCCGATGAACGCCAGACGCGACGTACCGATCGGGCCGTTACGCTGTTTACCGATGATGATTTCAGCGATGCCTTTATGCTCGGTTTCCGGGTGATACACCTCATCCCGGTACACGAACATAATCACGTCAGCATCCTGCTCGATCGCTCCGGATTCCCGCAAGTCGGAGTTGATCGGGCGTTTGTTCGGTCGCTGCTCCAGGGAGCGGTTGAGCTGGGACAATGCCACTACCGGGCAGTTGAATTCCTTGGCCAGTGCCTTCAAGGAACGGGAGATCTCGGAAATCTCGTTGGTCCGATTGTCGCCGCCTGAACCTGGAATCTGCATCAATTGCAGGTAGTCGATCATGATCAGGCCGACATCGCCATGCTCACGGACCAGACGTCGGGTTCGGGCGCGCATTTCCGACGGGCTGATGCCGGCGGTATCGTCGATGAACAGCTTGCGGTCATTGAGCAGGTTGACCGCCGAGGTCAGACGCGGCCAATCATCGTCCTCCAGCTGACCGGAACGAACCTTGGTCTGGTCGATCCGCCCCAGGGACGACAACATACGCATGATCAGCGACTCGCCTGGCATCTCGAGCGAGTAAACCAGTACGCACTTGTCGCTGCGCAACACGGCGTTTTCCACCAGGTTCATCGCAAAGGTGGTTTTACCCATGGACGGACGGCCGGCAACGATGATCAAGTCGGCAGGTTGCAGGCCGCTGGTTTTCTCGTCGAGGTCAGTGTAGCCAGTAGAAAGCCCGGTGATAGCGTTGTCAGTATTGAACAAGGTGTCGATGCGGTCGATGGCCTTGGTCAGGAGGTCGTTGACACCTACCGGGCCGCCGGTTTTTGGCCGGGCCTCGGCGATCTGGAAGATCTGCCGTTCGGCTTCGTCGAGAATCTCTTCAGCCGTACGACCTTCCGGATTGAAGGCGCTGTCGGCAATCTCCGTGGCTATGCCGATCAACTGCCGCAAGGTAGCCCGTGCGCGAACAATCTGTGCATAGGCCTTGATGTTGGCGACGGACGGGGTGTTTTTCGCCAGTTCGCCCAAGTAACCGAGACCGCCGACCTGTGAAGTCTGACCTTCCTTGTCCAGTTGTTCGGACAGGGTCACGACGTCGATCGGCATGTTCTGATCGGCCAGCTTGGCGATCGCGCGGAAGATCAGACGGTGGTCATGTCGATAGAAATCGCCGTCGGAGACTTGATCGAGCACACGCTCCCAGGCGTTGTTGTCCAGCATCAGACCACCGAGTACAGCCTGTTCGGCTTCGATGGAATGCGGCGGCACTTTCAGCGCGGCGGTTTGCAGATCGTATTGCTCAGGAGCGGAGATATCGTTCATGGCCACTTGATTCTTGGTGATAAAAAGCAGGGGTTTCAGAAAGACAAAGGGCACGACCTGTAAACAGGATCGTGCCCGATGTTACCGGCAAGCACCCGAGGGTGCCAGCCGACAAGTGCTGCTTAAGCTGCTACCACGACAACGCGTACGGTGGCTTCAACTTCGGCGTGCAGGTGCACGGCTACGTCGAATTCGCCTACGTTGCGGATGGTGCCGTTCGGCAGACGAACTTCGCTCTTCTGCACTTCAACGCCGGAGGCGGTCAGTGCGTCAGCGATGTCGTGAGTACCGATCGAACCGAACAGCTTGCCTTCGTCGCCAGCGGTGGCAGTGATGGTCACTTCCAGCTCGGCCAGTTGGGCAGCGCGGCTTTCAGCCGACGATTTACGATCTGCTGCAGCTTTTTCCAGCTCAGCGCGACGCTCTTCGAACGCAGCCAGGTTGGCTGGGGTCGCAGCGGTAGCTTTGCCGTAAGGCAGCAGGTAGTTACGACCGTAACCAGCCTTAACGTTCACTTTGTCACCCAGGTTGCCCAGGTTGGTGACTTTTTCCAGAAGGATCAGTTGCATGTGAAAATCCTCTTAACTTTTAACCTTCACCGTTCGCGTTATCGGCATCTTTCGGTGCCGAACGACCGCGAAAATCAATCAGGCTGTCGACGATGGCCAAGACCACCAGCAACGGATAGATCAGTTGCATGAACAGCAACAGCGTCACGTACAACCCCACCAGCCAGAACCTGGCCAGTCGCTTCTGCGCCACCAGCCCGTGAATCAGGGCCAGCCCGGCGAACACCAGCGGTACGCTGCACAACGGCGTCAACATGGCCATCTGCGGACCGATGTTCGGCCCCAGAAGCATGCACGCCAGCAGCAACATCGCCGGCAACAGCGGGAAGCGGATGGCGCGAAACTCGCGACCAAAACCGCCCGGGTTGTACAACAACGCCTGCCAGTAACGCCCGACAAGCAGGCTCAGCAAGCTGACGATTTGCAACAACGCCGCAATCAGGCCGGTCAGGACCGGTGCAATCAGGGACGCGAAACGCGCTTGTTCGTCTACCGACAACTTCTGGTAGACATCGCCGAGTAGCGACGGCATGACTTTGATCAAAGCCTGCGCCAGCATCTCGATCTGGGGAGCAAAAGCTGTCCCCAACACCACTGAAAACACCACTCCCATCGCTATGCTGACCAGCAGCACGCGGTTCCAGGACTCGCTTGCGCGCAAAACCAACGCAAGGCTCGCAGACCCCAGCAGCACCAGAAGTACCCGTGGGTCGTCGGAGTAAAGCCACCAGGCCAATGCCGGCAGCAGTCCCAGAGCAAGAACGCCCAGGGCGTCCCTCAATCCGCGCCGCAGGAGCACAAGGCATCCGGCGGCAGCACCCAACCAATACAACAACGGCATCGCCGCGCATCCAGCCACTACGAGAGTGGCCTGCATACGGCCGCGCATGATGAACTCAGCTATGGCCCGCATGCATTCAATCCTTTGCTACGTGTCGACTGCCCGGTCTCAGCGGCCGTGGCTGTCGGTGTAGGCCAGCAGGGCCAGGAAGCGGGCGCGCTTGATAGCGGTGGCCAGCTGACGCTGATAACGAGCTTTGGTACCGGTGATGCGGCTTGGAACGATTTTGCCGGTCTCGGATACGTAGGCTTTCAGAGTGTTGAGATCTTTGTAATCGATCTCTTTCACGTCTTCAGCGGTGAAGCGGCAGAATTTACGACGACGGAAGAAACGTGCCATGTAATTGGCTCCTTAAAAGGTCCGTGGATTACTCGTCAGCGTTATCGCTGTTGTCGCTGTCATCACTATCAGCGCTTTCGGCGCCTTCGTGCTCAGGACGGTCGCGACGCTCACGGCGCTCACTGCGGTTTTCTTCAGCCTTGAGCATCTCGGACTGGCCGGTAACGGCTTCGTCGCGACGGATGACCAGGTTACGGATCACTGCATCGTTGTAGCGGAAGTTGTCTTCCAGCTCGGCCAGGGCCTTGCCAGTGCACTCAACGTTCAGCATCACGTAGTGAGCCTTGTGAACATTGTTGATTGCGTAGGCCAGTTGACGACGGCCCCAATCTTCCAGACGGTGGATTTTGCCGCCGTCTTCTTCGATCAGCTTGGTGTAACGCTCAACCATGCCGCCGACTTGCTCGCTTTGATCCGGGTGGACCAAAAAGATGATTTCGTAATGACGCATGAATGCTCCTTACGGGTTGTAGCCTGCCGCTCAAAAGCGGTCAGACAAGGAGTGAATGACACTTATGGACTTGCGGACGCTAGACACGTTGGTGCCTGCCATCACAGCAAGGGGCGCAATTGTAGAGAAGGGGCGAGGGAGGCGCAAGGTAATTGGTGATTAATTGAACAACCCCCGACACTAAAAGGTACTGTAGGAGCGAGCTTGCTCGCGAAGGTCGTCAACGATAACGCGGGGAAGCTGATACTCCGCGGTGATCTTGAGTCCTTCGCGAGCAAGCTCGCTCCTACAGTGGGTCGTGCGCTAATCAGGACTTCTTGGCAGCAGCCTTGGCTTTGACACTGCGCTGACGCTGCGCTTCGAACAGGCAAACGCCAGTCGCCACGGAAACGTTGAGACTGCTGACACTACCCGCCATCGGCAGATTCACCAGATAGTCGCAATGTTCGCGGGTCAGGCGACGCATGCCCTTGCCTTCGGCACCCATGATCAGGATGGTCGGGCCAGTGAGATCCTGGTCATAAAGACTGACTTCGGCCTCCCCCGCCGTACCGACAACCCACAAGCCGCGCTGCTGGAGCTTTTCCAGGGTGCGCGCCAGGTTGGTCACGGCAACCAGCGGAATCACTTCCGCCGCACCGCAGGCGATTTTTCGTACAACCGGAGTCAGGGTCGCCGACTTGTCCTTCGGCACGATCACTGCCAGCGCGCCCGCCGCATCGGCCGAACGCAGGCAGGCGCCGAGGTTGTGCGGATCGGTCACGCCGTCGAGCACCAGCAACAACGGCGCGCCGTCGGTGCGATCGAGCAACTCGTCGAGCATCGCCTCGCCCCAGACCTGGCTCGGACTCACGTCCGCGACCACACCCTGGTGCACGCCTTCAACCCAGGCATCCATTTCGCGGCGCTCGGCCTGACCGACCTGGACCCGGTTTTCGTTGGCCAGCTCGATCAGTGCCTGGACCCGAGGGTCATTGCGACCTTCGGCCAACCAGATCTGCTTCACGCGTTTCGGGTGGTGACGCAACAACGCTTCTACAGCATGTACGCCGTAGATCTTTTCCAACTGACTCATGGCTTGGCCTTAGGTTTACGCGCCCCGCCACTCTTGGCTGGAGCCGAGCCCGCTTTTGGCGGGCCTTTACGATGTTTGCTCGGTTTGGCTGGCTTGCCGCCGGCAGCCTTTTCAGGCGCCGACCGTCCGGTCTTTCCCGTAGACGCCGCTTTACCGCCGCTTTTCGCGCCGGCGAGCAACGCCTGCTTCATTTCACGGCTCTTGCGCACTTCAGCGTTTTTCGCCGCTGCATCGCTCGGGCGATAGGCCTCGACCGCCTTTTCCTTGGCAGGACGACGACCGGTTTTCGCCGGGGCCGGTTCTGCGACTGTTTTTGTAGAGAGGGCCGCAGGTGCTGCCGCTTCCGTGCCACGTTTTTTGCGGCCGATCGGTGCGCTGATGGTTTTTTCGGCCATCTCGAAGTCGATCTTGCGTTCGTCGAGGTCGACGCGCATGACCCGCACTTCCACGGTGTCGCCCAGGCGGAAGCTGCGACCGGTACGCTCACCGGCCAGGCGGTGATGCACAGGATCGAAGTGGTAATAATCGCCCGGCAGCGCGGTGACGTGCACCAGGCCTTCGACGTAGATATCGGTCAGTTCGACGAACAGACCAAAACCGGTCACGGCGGTGATCACACCCGGGAACGATTCGCCCACGCGGTCCTTCATGAACTCGCACTTGAGCCAGTTCACCACATCGCGGGTCGCTTCGTCGGCACGGCGCTCGCTCATCGAGCACTGCTCGCCGAGTTGCTCCAGGGCCGCCTCGTCGTACGGATAGATGCGCGCTTTCGGAATGGTCATCGCACCGGCACGGCGAACGTGCGGGGTGTTCTGCTTCGAATGGATCACGCTGCGAATCGCCCGGTGTGTGAGCAAGTCCGGGTAGCGGCGGATCGGCGAGGTGAAGTGGGTGTAAGCCTCATAATTCAGGCCGAAGTGGCCCTGGTTATCGGCGCTGTACACCGCCTGGCTCAACGAACGCAGCATGACGGTCTGGATCAGGTGGAAATCCGGACGATCCTTGATACCAGCCAGCAGTGCCTGGTAATCCTTCGGTGACGGGCCGTCCTTGCCTTTGTGCAGGGACAGGCCGAGCTCGCCAAGGAACGCGCGCAGTTTTTCCAGGCGCTCCGGCGGCGGGCCGTCGTGAACGCGGTACAACGCAGGGATTTCGTGTTTCTTCAGGAACTCGGCGGTGGCCACGTTGGCCGCCAGCATGCATTCCTCGATCAGCTTGTGCGCGTCATTGCGGATTGTCGGACGGATTTCGGCGATCTTGCGCTCGGAGCCGAAGATGATCCGGGTTTCCTGGGTTTCGAAATCGATCGCGCCACGCACATGGCGAGCCGCCAGCAACACCTTGTACAGCGAGTACAGCTGCTTGAGGTGCGGCACCACGTCGGTGTATTCGCCGCGCAGCTTGCGCGCCTCGGTCGCCTTCGGCGTTTCGAGCATGGCGCTGACCTTGTTGTAGGTCAGGCGCGCATGGGAGTGGATCACCGCTTCGTAGAAACAGTAGTCGGTCATTTCGCCGGATTTGGAGATGGTCATCTCGCAAACCATGGCCAGGCGGTCGACCTGCGGGTTCAGCGAGCACAAGCCGTTGGACAGCTGCTCAGGCAGCATCGGAATCACGCGCTCGGGGAAGTACACCGAGTTGCCGCGAACCTGCGCTTCGGCATCGAGTGCCGAACCGAGCTTCACGTAACTGGATACGTCGGCAATCGCCACGTACAACTTCCAGCCGCCCGAGAACAGGCGCAGCTTGCCCGGACGGGCTTCGCAATAGACCGCATCGTCGAAGTCGCGGGCATCTTCGCCGTCGATGGTGACGAACGGCAGATGACGCAAGTCGATGCGTTTCTCTTTGTCTTTCTCTTCGACTTCCGGCTTGAGCTTGCCGGCTTCCTTGAGCACGGCATCAGGCCAGACGTGAGGAATGTCGTAGGTACGCAGGGCGACATCGATTTCCATGCCCGGCGCCATGTAGTTGCCCACGACTTCAACCACGTCGCCTTGCGGCTGGAAGCGTGGCGTCGGCCAGTGAGTGATCTTCACTTCGACGAACTGACCGATCTGCGCGTTGGCGTTACGACCCGGCGTCACCAGCACTTCCTGCTGGATCTTCGGATTGTCGGCAACCACGAAACCGATGCCACCCTCTTCGAAATAGCGGCCGACGATGGTTTCGTGAGCGCGGGACACCACCTCGACGATCATGCCTTCGCGGCGACCACGACGGTCAAGGCCAGATACACGGGCCAGCGCACGGTCACCATCGAACACCAGGCGCATCTGCGCCGGGCTCATGAACAGATCGTCACTGCCGTCGTCCGGCACCAGGAAGCCGAAGCCATCACGGTGACCGCTGACGCGACCCAGGATCAGGTCGAGCTTGTCCACCGGCGCATAAGTGCCGCGACGGGTATAGATGAGTTGAGCATCGCGCTCCATGGCGCGCAGACGGCGGCGCAGGGCTTCGATCTGGTCTTCTGTAGTCAGACCAAACTCTTCGACCAGTTGCTCGCGGTTAGCAGGCGAACCTCGATCAGCAAGGTGCTGAAGGATCAGTTCACGGCTAGGAATAGGGTTTTCATATTTTTCCGCTTCACGAGCGGCCTCGGGATCGAGGGACTGCCAATCGGCCATTAGAGAGTTTTCACCTTGTCTATATGCGGGTTAGTTTGGCATAGGCGTAATGAAACGGGAAATTTCAGGCTAAGACGCCCCATCTAAAGCCCTGTATCGACACCACAAAGCTGTTTTGAAGACCGCTGGCGAAATTTTCCAGGTTTTTTTGATGTCGGGGGTTTACAGTTAAAAAGACGCTCCGTATAGTGCGCGCCATCGACGACGGAGACGTTGCCGATACTGCCCAGATGGTGAAATTGGTAGACACGCCAGCTTCAGGTGCTGGTGACCGCAAGGTCGTGGAAGTTCGAGTCTTCTTCTGGGCACCACTTTCGAGCTTGAGATTAGATGAATTTCAAGGCTCACACAAAAACCCGCGAAAGCGGGTTTTTGCATTCTGGGCCACTGGTTTATTAATTTTAAAATCAGGGGTTTACAGATCAAAGTGCTCTCCGTATAGTACGTCACATCAACAGCGGCAACGCTGAAGATGAATGCCCAGATGGTGAAATTGGTAGACACGCCAGCTTCAGGTGCTGGTGACCGCAAGGTCGTGGAAGTTCGAGTCTTCTTCTGGGCACCAATTCAAATTCAAGGTTACGGCCTTGAATTTCACAGAAACCCGCGAAAGCGGGTTTTTGCGTTTCTGGCCTTCCGAAAATGACCCGCCCCCGGTAGGAGCGAGCCTGCTCGCGATAAACTTCCAAACGACGCATTTATCCAGTTAGCACGCGTCATCGTTCACGCCCATCGCGAGCAGGCTCGCTCCTACAGGATTAACACGCCCCGCAAGGCGCATTTGAGAAACAATATCGTTTATCATTGTTGCAAGTTTTTGCAATGCGACAGTGAGGAACCCTGCGAATGATGTTTCGAAATACCCTGCGCCGCGGCTTGACCATTACCCTGCTAGGCCTGGCGCTCGCCACTCCCCTCACCCAAGCCGCCGATCCGGTTGCCCTGACCCTCTACAACGGTCAACACAAAGAAGTCGGCGACGCGGTCGCCAAAGCCTTCGAAGCCAAGACCGGGATCCACGTCAATGTGCGCAAAGGCAGCAGCAACCAGCTCGCCAGCCAGATCGTCGAAGAAGGCGATCGCTCTCCCGCCGACGTGATCTACACCGAAGAGTCGCCGCCACTGAACAAACTCGGCGAACAAGGCCTGCTGGCCAAGGCGGATGACGCCACGCTGGCCGTTCTACCCAAGGAATACGTCGCCGGCAATGGCACCTGGATTGGCGTGACTGCCCGGGTACGCGTTGTGGCCTACAACCCGAAACTGGTCGATGAAAAAGACCTGCCGAAGTCGGTGATGGAATTCTCCAATCCAAAATGGCAAGGCAAGGTCGGCTTCGTGCCCACCAGTGGTGCCTTTCAGGAACAGGCCGTTGCGATCATCAAAGTTCACGGCATGGATGCTGCCGAAGAATGGCTGACAGGGCTGCGCGCATTCGGCAAGACCTACAGTAACAACATGGTCGCGCTCAAAGCCGTGGAAAACGGCGAAGTCTCAACAGTATTGGTGAACAACTACTACTGGTTCGCCTTGCAGCGTGAAAAAGGCCAGCTCGATTCGAAACTGCATTACTTCACCGGCGGCGATGTCGGTGGACTGATCACCGTGTCCAGCGCTGCCATCCTGAAATCCAGCAAACATCCAAAAGAAGCCCAGCAATTGCTCGCCTATATGGCCAGCGAGGAAGGCCAGCGTGTGATCACCCAGACCACCGCCGAATATCCGCTGCACAAAGGCATGGAGTCTGATCGTGGGCTCAATCCGTTCAGCGAACTGGAAGCACCAAAAGTCACGCCTGCCGACCTCGGCAACGCCGAAGAAGCGCTGGACCTGGAACGTGACGTTGGCCTGAATTGATGGGTGCCTCACTGTCCGCGCATCACGCGTACGCACCACGGCGCAAGCGGCCGTCTATCTGGCTGATACTGCCCGTGTTGCTGTTGGTGGTGCTCAGCCTCCTGCCTCTGCTGTACGTCGGCCTGAAAACCTGGCAGGCAGGCTGGGCAGAAGCGCTGCATTTGCTATGGCGACCTTATGTGTTCGGCTTGCTGCGCAACACACTCGCATTGATGATTGGCGTCACCGCTGCTTGCGGAGTAATCGGCCTGTCGCTGGCCTGGTTGCTGGAGCGCAGTAATCTGCCGGGCCGACGATTGTGGGGCGTGATCCTCTGCTTGCCGTTCGCCGTTCCGGCATTTGTCAGCAGCTTCACCTGGGTTTCCCTCAGCGCTCATTTCGAGGGACTTGGCGGGGCCATCCTCGTGATGAGCCTGTCCAAATACCCGCTGATTTTCCTGCCCGTGGCGGCAACGCTGCGCAACCTTGACCCGTCCCTCGAAGAGTCCGCGCGCACACTGGGGCAGAATCGTTGGGGCGTATTTTTCAAGGTCACCCTGCCCCTGCTCTGGCCTTCGCTGCTGGCGGGTTCGTTGCTGATCGCCCTGCACATGCTGGTGGAATTCGGCGCGCTGTCGATCATTGGCCTGCAAACCTTCACCACCGCGATCTATCAGCAGTTCGAACTGGAGTTCAGCAACGCCAACGCGGCGATGCTCTCCGCCGTACTGCTGATGTTGTGCCTGGTGCTGCTGTGGCTGGAGCTGCGCGTACGCGGCAAGGGTCGACACGTGCGCACCGGCCAAGGTGCGGCGCGACGCGCGGAACAGGTTCAACTGGGCCCCTGGGCCGTGGCGGGACAGCTTTATTGCCTGCTGCTGGCAATCATTGGCAGCGGGATTCCGCTGGGCATGCTGGCCTACTGGTTGGCAGTGGGATCATCGGCAGCCTTTCCCGTGGCGGCAATCGGCGAAGCATTGCTGTCATCCCTCGCACTGTCGCTGGGCGGCGCTGCGCTGTGCCTGGTGCTGGCGGTGCCGGTCGGCCTGCTGGTCGTGCGCTACAAAGGTCAACTGGCGATCTGGGCCGAGCGCCTGCCGTATCTACTGCACGCCCTGCCGGGGCTGGTCATTGCCCTGACCCTGGTGTATTTCGCCCTGCACTACGTGCCGATGCTTTACCAGACGTCCGCCTTGCTGCTGATCGCCTATGCCCTGCTGTTTCTGCCACTGGCCCAGGCGCCGATCCGCACCGCCCTGAACAAGGCGGCACCACAACTTGAGGAGGCCGCTCGCACACTGGGGGCTTCGTCATTCAGTGCCTTCTGCCGAGTGACACTGCCGATTATTTTCCCGGCGCTGGGGGCGGCTTTTGCCCTGGTGTTCCTGGATGCGATGAAGGAGCTGACGGCGACCTTGCTGTTGAGTCCAACCGGGCTGAATACACTGGCAACGGAAGTCTGGGCACATACCGCGAATGTGGAGTTTGCGGCGGCGGCGCCTTATGCGGCGCTATTGATATTGGTGTCGGGGCTGCCGGTCTATTTGCTGACGACCCGGATGTATCTGAGTCGTTAAGACCGCCATCGCGAGCAAGTTCGCTCCCACAGGTTTCGATGGCGGACACAAAGCTTGTGAACACCCCGGATCAAATGTGGGAGCGAGCTTGCTCGCGATGAGGCCATCCCTGACAAAGCATCAAGCCCTGAACTGCCCCAGGCTCGCCTTCAACTGCGCCGCCAGACCATCGAGCACCTTGCCGCTCGCCGTGGTCTCCACAACGGCTTGTGCCGCCTTCTCGGCCTGGGCATGAATGGTCTGGACCCGCCCCCGCACCGCCTGCGCGCCCTGCGCCTGATGCGCCGCGGCCTGAGTGGCCAGACCGATCGCCGCATGCACCTGCTCGACCGATGCCTGCACCGACTGCTGCAACCGCGCACTATCACGCAGCACCAGCAAACCCTCACTGGCCTGGCGCCCGGCCTGACCAATCGCCGCCACCGCCTCACGCGCACCTTGCTGCAACGCTACGATGTGCGCCTGGATATCGCCAGTGGAGCTCTGCGTCTTGCTCGCCAGCGCCCGCACCTCATCGGCCACCACCGCAAACCCGCGCCCCGTCTCACCGGCACGCGCCGCTTCGATGGCGGCGTTCAGCGCCAGCAGGTTGGTCTGCTCGGCGATGCCGTGAATCACCGTCAGCACCACTTCAATCTGCTCACTTTGCTGCGCCAGGCGCTCGATCACTTGCGCACCGGTGTTGACCTGCCCCGCCAGCTCCTCGATCAGGCTGCCGACTTTCGCCGAGGTCCGGGTGTTTTCATCGGTGGCCTGGCGAATGTCCACGACTTGCTTGAGCGCCGCCTGCATGGCGTGGCTTTCCGACTGCGCCTCATCAGCCATTTGCGACAGTGCGCGCAAACTCTCCGCCACCTCGTCGCGCTGCATGCCAGCCGCTGCGTCCGCACCAGCGTTGCGCAAGGTCATGGCGCCAATTTCCACGCCGGTGCGCTGGGCCACATCGCCCGCCTCGCGCACGATCGGCTGCAACTTGTCCACAAAGCGATTGACCGCCGAGGCCATGTCGCCGATTTCATCCTGGCTGTTGATCTGCACGCGCTTGGTCAGATCGCCCTCGCCCGCCGCCAGGTCATCCATGGCTACGATCAGCATTTTCAGGCGATTGACCACTCGGCGACCGAGCACCACCGCCAACAACAGCAGGACACCGAAACCCACCACCGCCAGACACACACCGATGCGCCAGCGCAATGTCGCAGCGGCTTCCTGCACCGTATTGGTGGTGTTGGCTTTCATTTCAGCCGCCGTGGACTGTGCTGACTGCAGACGCGAGCCCATGGCCGCGGCGCTGTCGGCTGCCGCGCCTTTGAGGCTGTCGCCCACCAACTGATCGCTGCTGGCGATCAGGGCCAAGAAGCGCTTGTCGAGAGCCGCGAGATCAGTCTCCACCGAAGCAGTCGAGACCCCCATCAGGACCTTGCCGATTTCCACGCCATTGGGATTGATCGAAGCCTCGACGTAGAAGACCGAAGGATCGCTCTTCGCCGCATCCAGCACCTTGTCCAGCGCACGCTCGCCCTGGCCTTTTTCCAGCAGCGCCTTGTTGATCGGGTTTTCCCGGTTGAGGTAGCGCGTCAGGTGCTGGCCGGTGGCGTCGTCATACACCACGAACAGCACATTGGGATTGCGTTGGGCCCGGCGGGCGAACTCGGAAAGTGTCGGAACGTCGTTGTCCCACATGGCGCGGGGCGCGACGGAAGCCAGAAGCTGCGCCATGTCGCTGGCGGAGTCCTTCAGGTCTTTTTCCAGCGTTGAGCGTAACTGCGCCTGTTCGTCCTTCAGTCGCGAGGACAAACCAGCTGTCAGGCGCTGACGCGTACTGGTGGAGAGGCTGTCGAGGCTCGACGTGACTTCGCGCCCCGCCTGCTCAAGCTCAGCGGAAAGCTTTTGACTGTCCGCACCCAGGCGCTGGCCCAAGTCGGCTTCCAGCGCGGTCACCGTGCTCCGGGTCAGAGCAACAGCTACCAGCACCTGCACCAAAAGGGCGATACCAAGGGTAACGAACACGGGCCGCAACAAACGGCTCTGTAACAACGAGAGAACGGCCGACATCTGAAATCCCTCTGCTTTGGCGCCATTAAATTGATAGCACGCCGGAAGCAATGCTTTTTTAATGTTCACAGCAAAGGTCATGCCGTCCTGCAGACAAATACGACAAAGGCCCCGATTAAGGAGCCTTTGTGTTTTACATCAACGACTTATCAAGCAAACGGATGGCGCAGAACGATGGTTTCGTTGCGGTCCGGGCCCGTCGAAATAATGTCGATCGGCGCACCGATCAGCTCTTCGACGCGCTTGATGTAAGCACGGGCGTTAGCTGGCAGCTCTTCCAGGGTTTTGGCACCCACGGTCGACTCGGTCCAGCCCGGTACTTCTTCGTACACAGGCTGCAGGCCCACGTAGCTGTCAGCGTCAGTCGGGGCAACGCCATTACCTTCCGCATCCTTGTAGCCGACGCAGATGTTGATTGTTTCCAGACCGTCGAGCACATCCAGCTTGGTCAGGCAGATGCCCGAGATGCTGTTCACATCGATAGCGCGACGCAGGATAACAGCGTCGAACCAGCCACAACGACGAGCGCGGCCGGTAGTCGCGCCGAACTCATGACCTTGTTTAGCCAGGTGCGCACCGACTTCGTCGAACAGCTCAGTCGGGAATGGACCTGAACCTACACGGGTGGTGTAAGCCTTGGTGATGCCCAGGATGTAGTCCAGGAACATAGGGCCAACACCCGAACCGGTAGCAACGCCGCCAGCGGTGGTGTTGGAGCTGGTCACGTACGGGTAGGTGCCGTGGTCGATGTCCAGCAACGAACCCTGGGCGCCTTCGAACATGATGTCTTTGCCTGCGCGACGCAGGTCGTGCAGCTCGGCAGTCACGTCCAGCATCAGCGGCTTGAGCAGCTCAGCGTATTCTTTGCATTCGGCCAGGGTCTTGTCGAATTCGATGGCTGGCTCTTTGTAGTAACCCACCAGCATGAAGTTGTGGTAATCCACCAGTTCACGCAGCTTGTCTTCAAAGCGCGGCATGTTAAGCAGGTCGCCCACACGCAGGCCACGACGTGCAACCTTGTCTTCGTAGGCCGGGCCGATGCCGCGACCGGTGGTACCGATCTTCAGCTCGCCACGGGCCTTTTCACGGGCCTGGTCCAGCGCAACGTGGAAGGACAGGATCAGCGGGCAGGAAGGGCTGATACGCAGGCGCTCGCGCACCGGAACGCCTTTTTCTTCCAGCTTGGTGATCTCGCGCAGCAAGGCGTCAGGTGCAACCACCACGCCGTTGCCGATCAGGCACTGCACGCCTTCGCGCAGTACACCCGACGGGATCAGGTGCAAGACGGTCTTCTCACCGTCGATCACCAGAGTGTGACCAGCGTTGTGGCCACCCTGGTAACGCACTACGGCGGCAGCATGTTCGGTCAGCAGATCAACGATCTTGCCTTTGCCCTCATCACCCCATTGGGTGCCCAGGACTACGACATTCTTACCCATAACACTTGTCCTCATTCGCGCAAACTTGGTGCCGGCGGCGGCCGGCAGGAAAACTCAAGAAGCCAGTGGCGAAACTTGCCAAAGCCCGTTCTGCTGAATCAATTGCCGGTCGCAGTCCGCTTCACGGGCGGCGGCCAAAGGTTGCCCAGGCAAGGCCTGAACGACACGCTGACCCTCACTGCGCAACTGGCAAACCTGCTGCCAGAGTGCTGCATCCGTACTGTCAGGCATCCAGATACCGCCAGACGGTAGCTCGATCTCAGCACGCCCCAGGGTCACCAGGGTTTTCAAATCGGTGGAAAAACCGGTCGCCGGACGGGCGCGACCGAAGTCGGCGCCGATGTCGTCGTAACGACCGCCCTGGGCAATGGACTGGCCAACACCCGGTACGAACACGGCGAACACCACACCGGTGTGGTAGTGGTAACCGCGCAACTCGCCCAGGTCGAAATACAGCGGCAGCTCAGGGAAACGCACGGACAGCCGTTCGGCAATCGCCAGCAAGTCGTCCAGCGCTGCCAGAACAGGGGCCGGAGCCTTGGCCAGGCGCTCGCGGGCCGCAGCCAGCACTTCACGATTGCCACACAGATCGACCAACGCCCGCAGCATGCCCGACAGATCGGCAGGCAAGCCCTCGGTCAAGGTAATGACCTCATCGATGGCCTTGCGTTGCAAAGCATCGAACAACTGTTGCTCGACTTCACCGGACAAACCGGCAGCGCGGGCCAGGCCACGGTAGATACCGACATGGCCGAGGTCCATGTGCACATCCGGCACATCGGCCAGTTGCAGCATGGCGAGCATCAGGCTGATGACTTCGACGTCGCTGCTTGGGCTGCCATCGCCGTACAACTCGGCACCTAGCTGAATCGGGCTGCGCGAGGACGACAGGGCACGAGGCTGAGCGTGCAGAACGCTACCGGCATAGCACAGGCGGCTTGGGCCTTCACGACGCAGGGTATGCGCATCGATGCGCGCCACTTGCGGCGTGATGTCGGCACGGAAACCCATCTGCCGGCCCGATTGCGGGTCGATGACCTTGAAGGTGCGCAGATCCAGGTCCTGGCCCGCGCCGGTCAGCAGGGATTCCAGGTACTCGATATGGGGAGTCACGACAAACTCGTAACCCCAGCTCTGGAACAGATCCAACACCTGACGGCGCGCGACTTCAATACGCGCAGCTTCCGGTGGCAGTACTTCTTCGATGCCATCTGGCAGAAGCCAGCGGTCTACCGTTGCCATTACGCCTTCCCCTATATCCGGGCGACCAGCCTGTCGGCGATCCTTGAGTGAAGCAGAAAATGATCGGCTTGTGCGCAAACCACGCGCATGAGCGACGGAGCGAAAAGCCCTTCTACCGGCTTCGCTGACCACTTTCCTCGAAAAACTGTCGAGCCCATCGGCCCGGCACCTGCTTAAAAACAGCAATCAAACATGCAGACGCAAAAAAGCCGGGAATTTCCCGGCTGCCGCATCATACACACGTTTTCCCAAAGGATCACCCCGCCAGAGGTTTTAGCCGCCCGGCGGGAGGATTCAGGTCAACGTCGTATCAAGGCTTGGCTTTTTCCAGGTAGTGGAAGAAGTCGCTGCTTGGGTCGAGGACCATGACGTCGGATTTGTTCGCGAAGCTTTCACGGTAGGCGCGCAGGCTACGATAGAACGCGTAGAACTCCTGATCCTGACCGTAGGCCTTGGAATAGATCGCAGCGGCCTGGGCATCACCATCACCACGAACCTCCTCGGATTCACGATAGGCTTCAGCCAGCAGCACGCGGCGTTGACGATCAGCGTCGGCTCGAATGCCTTCGGCCAGCTCGTTACCCTTGGCGCGGTGCTCGCGAGCTTCACGCTCACGCTCAGTGCTCATACGTTCGAACACGCTGCGGTTCACTTCTTTCGGCAGGTCGATGGTCTTGACCCGAACATCGACCACTTCGATGCCCAGTTCTTTTTCAGCCATCTTGTTCAGCGAAGCCGTGATATCCGCCATCAGCGCATCACGCTCACCCGACACCACTTCGTGCAAGGTGCGCTTACCGAACTGGTCACGCAGGCCCGATTCCAGACGACGGGACAGACGTTCGTCGGCGATCTGCTTGAGGCCGGAAGTCGCGGTGTAGTAACGCTCTGCGTCCTTCACGCGCCACTTGGCGTAGGCATCGACCATCACGGCTTTCTTTTCCAGCGTCAGGAAGCGTTGTGTCGGTGCATCCAGCGTCATCAGGCGTGCGTCGAATTTACGCACCTGGTTGACGTAAGGCACTTTCACATGCAGGCCTGGCTGAACATCGGTCTGGACCACGCGACCGAACTGCAGCAACACCGCACGCTCGGTCTGAGCCACGATGTAGAAGCAGTTCCAGGCAGCGATCGCCACGACGACGCCGACAATAAGGGCGATCAGCGATTTATTGCTCATCAGCGACTCTCCCTGGTACGTGCTTGCTGTTGCTGCAGATCTGCTGCCGCACGCGTATTCGCTTCATTGCTGGTGGCTGCCGCACCGCTCATTGGAGTGCTGGTATTGCGACCACTTTCGACCATTTTGTCCAGCGGCAGGTACAACAGGTTGCTCTGGCCGTTCTTGTTGCCGGTCACGAGAACCTTGCTGGTGTTGCTGAAGACTTCCTGCATGGTGTCCAGGTACAGACGCTGGCGGGTGACTTCAGGAGCCTTGCGGTACTCGGCGACCAGTTTGGTGAAGCGATCGGCCTCACCCTTGGCGCGCGAGACGGTTTCATCTCGGTAACCATTGGCATCCTCGAGGATGCGCTGGGCCTGACCACGGGCTTCCGGCACGACGCCGTTGGCATAGGTTTCRGCCTGGTTGCGCGAACGCTGCTCGTCTTCMCGGGCACGGATCACGTCATCGAAGGCTTCCTGGACTTCGCGCGGCGCCGCTGCGCTCTGAACGTTGACCTGGGTAACGGTGATACCGGTGCGGTAGGTGTCCATGAAGCGTTGCAGACGCTCCTTGATCTCGCTGGCCATCAACTCACGACCTTCGGTCAGGACCTGGTCCATCGCGGTGGAACCCACCACATGGCGCAAGGCGCTGTCGGTCGCGTGCTGCAGGCTGATTTCCGGCTGATCGACGCTCAGCACGAAGTCCTGCAGGTTGCTGATCTTGTACTGCACGGTCAGCGGCACTTCGACGATGTTCTCGTCTTCAGTCAGCATCTGGCCCTGCTTGGTGTAGGCACGCTCACGCGTGACGTTTTCCATGTACTTCTTGTCGATCGGCGGGAAGTAGATGTTCAGGCCCGGACCCACGGTTTCGTAGTACTTGCCGAAGCGCAGCACCACTGCCTGCTCCTGCTCGTCGACAACATAGACCGCGCTGTACAGCCAAACGGCGGCCAACACGACCAGACCGATACCGAGCAGGCCGCCAAAGCCGCCACTCTTGCCCGGACCACCGCCGTCGTCGCCACCACGTTTCTTACCGCCACCGAACAAACCGTTCAGGCTTTCCTGCAGCTTTCGGAAGGCCTCGTCGAGATCCGGTGGCCCCTTGCGGTCGCCGTTGTTACGACGCTTGCCACCCCAAGGATCCTGATTATTCGAGTTGCCACCCGGCTCATTCCAAGCCATAGCGCTCTCCATCTGATAAAGCAAAGACGCACCCACGGCGCGCCGACCAATGCTACAGAATGCCTGTCACCACGGCACAACCGCTTTCCCAGGCTTTTATTGCAAAGTGTGTTGCTCGATGAACTCCATCGGCTGCAATCCCTCGCGGCTTACCAGTCGATTCAACTCGACCCGGGGCAAACGAACGGCCAGCAAACTGATGCCTTCTTCGTCGTGTTCTTCTTTCTGCACCGCACCGAGTTCGAAGAACTGCGCACGCAGTCGAGCGAATCGTTGCGGCAAGCGCAAGGTACCGACAAACAATTCACTGCCCAGTAACTCGGCAATGGCTTGCTCAAGCAATTCCAGACCACTGCCATCACGCGCCGACAGCCAGACCCGTTGGGGCTTGCCGTTTTCGTCGCGCTGGATTTGTGGCTCAACGCCTTCAAGCAAATCGAGTTTGTTATAGACCTCGAGGATCGGCAAGTCCTGAGCACCAATCTCGCCGAGCACCACCATTACCTGCTCGATCTGCAACATGCGATCTGGTTCGGCCGCATCGATCACGTGCAACAACAGATCGGAGTTGCTCGACTCTTCGAGGGTAGACCGAAATGCTTCGACCAGCTTGTGGGGCAAGTGGCGAATGAAACCCACAGTGTCCGCCAGGACAATCGGCCCCAGATCGTCTATATCCAGACGACGCAGGGTCGGGTCCAGCGTGGCAAACAATTGGTCAGCTGCGTAGACGTCGGATTTCGTCACGTTATTGAAGAGCGTGGATTTACCGGCGTTGGTGTACCCCACCAGAGACACGGTAGGAATATCCGCACGCGATCGGCCACGGCGCGACTGTTCTCGCTGGCTGCGCACTTTCTCCAGCCGACCCTTGATCTGCCGCAGGCGAACCCGCAGCAAACGGCGGTCGGTTTCCAGCTGGGTTTCACCCGGGCCACGCATACCGATACCGCCACCCTGGCGCTCAAGGTGAGTCCAGCCACGAACCAGCCGGGTGCTCATGTGGTCAAGCTGGGCCAGTTCGACCTGGAGCTTGCCTTCATGGGTACGGGCGCGCTGGGCGAAAATATCGAGAATCAGACCGGTACGGTCGATCACGCGACACTCGAAAACACGTTCGAGGTTACGTTCCTGACTGGGTGTGAGGATGTGATTGAAAATCACCAGATCGGCCTGTTCGGCTTTGACCAGGTCGCGCAGTTCCTCGACCTTGCCACTGCCAATCAGGGTCTTGGCGGTTGGCCGATGACGCGGCACGTTAAAAAACGCGACGGTCTCGGCACCCGCCGAGTTAGCCAATTCCTGAAACTCCTGCGGATCTTCGCGCGCCTCAGGGTCCTGTCCATCCAAGTGAACGAGGATTACTCGCTCACCACCACCGTGGCGCTCAAAGAACAAAGGAGACTCCTATCAGGCGTTACCTGGCTCAGCGTCACCTGCTTCGGATTCGGTTGCGCTAGGCAGACGAATTGGACGAACCGGCACCACTGTAGAGATAGCGTGTTTGTAGACCATTTGGCTGACGGTGTTTTTCAGCAGGATAACGAACTGGTCGAAAGACTCGATCGTGCCTTGCAGTTTGATACCGTTGACCAGGTAGATGGACACCCCAACTTTCTCTTTACGTAACGTATTCAAGTAAGGGTCTTGTAGCGAATGCCCTTTTGACATGTGCCGCACTCCTTTAAGGATTCAATATAAAAATAGGTAAACAGATGGCTTTGGCCGTCACACCCCCAAGGATAGACGGCAATTGCAAGGACTCAGCTCAATATGGAGACGGTCCCCAGGTATTTCAAGGCGCGCGGCAGATTGTCGCAATCCAGACTGTCCAGCCAATGCAGATCAGTCCAACTGCGCAGCCAGGTGAACTGGCGTTTCGCCAATTGGCGCGTGGCAATGATTCCACGCTCCTGCATCTCGGCTGACGTCAGCTTGCCATCCAGGTAGTCCCAGACTTGGCGGTAGCCTACTGCACGTATAGACGGCATCCCGGCATGCAGGTCACCTCTATTACGCAGGGCTACGACCTCGTCAATGAATCCCTGTTCCAACATTAAAGTGAATCTTTGTTTAATTCGCTCGTGTAGTACCTGACGATTTGCCGGAGCAATGGCCAAGTTCGCGACAGTATAGGGCAATTGTTGGCGTCCCGAAGCGGCTGCTTCAGTACTTTGCGCACTTTGTTGCAAACGCAGGGCAGTCATGCTCTGACCGCTGACACGATAAACTTCCAGTGCTCGACTCAATCGCTGGGGATCGTTCGGATGAATCCGCGCCGCGGAAACCGGATCAATGACCGCCAACTGGTCGTGCAAGGCTTGCCAGCCAAGGCGTGCAGCCTCTTCTTCGATCTGCGCGCGGACGTCGGGATCGGCCGCCGGCATATCTGCCAGACCTTCAACCAAAGCCTTGTAATAGAGCATGGTGCCGCCCACCAGCAGCGGAATTTTTCCGCGCGCGGTGATATCGGCCATGGCTTCCAGGGCGTCACGGCGGAAATCCGCTGCCGAATAGCTCTCGGCCGGGTCGAGAATATCGATCAGACGATGCGGATACTGCGCCAGCAGCTCTTTGGAAGGCTTGGCGGTGCCAATGTCCATGCCACGGTAGACCAGCGCCGAATCGACGCTGATCAACTCGCACGGCAGGACCTTGGTGAGTTCGATGGCCAGATCGGTCTTGCCGGCGGCGGTCGGGCCCATCAGGAAAATCGCAGGTGGGAACTGGCTCATCAACGACCGCGCAAGAAGAGTTTGTCCAGATCGTCCAGGCCCAGCTGGGTCCAGGTCGGTCGGCCATGGTTGCATTGACCGCTGCGCTCGGTGCTTTCCATGTCACGCAGCAGAGCGTTCATTTCCGGCAGGGCCAAACGCCGATTTGCACGAACCGCACCGTGGCAGGCCATGGTCCCGAGCAATTCGTTCAGGTGCGCCTGAATGCGGTCGCTGGTGCCGAACTCCATCAGGTCGGCCAGGACGTCGGCGACCAACCGGTTGGCTTCCGCCTGCTTGAGCAGCGCCGGAATCTGCCGGATCGCCAGAGTTTCCGGGCCCAGACGCTGCAATTCAAAGCCCAGACGCTGGAACCAGGCAACATGCTCCTCGGCGCAATCGGCTTCACGCTGACTGACGGCCAGGGACTCCGGCACCAGCAACGGCTGGCCGCTCAGGCCCTCGCTGGCCATCGCCACCTTCAGACGCTCATACATGATCCGCTCGTGGGCGGCATGCATGTCCACCAGCACCAAGCCCTGGGCATTTTCCGAAAGAATGTAGATGCCCTTGAGTTGTGCCAGTGCATAACCGAGCGGCGGGACGTCGTCCTGCCCGGCCGGTAGCGCAACGGCATTGGCCTCGGGCAGCGGCGCAAAGAACTCGCGATAGGCGGCCTGCGCTTCGGTGACAGGCACACCGGACTGCGGACGCGGCGTGTATTGATACTGATAACCCGCGCCAGCTCCCGAACCCGCCGGCGTATTGAACGACGGCTGAGCCTGAGGCTGTTCCAGCAGCGCATTGGCGGCCAGGCGCATTTCGCCCTGGGGCCCGAATTCACCGGCTTCGAGACCGGTAGGCCGGACGATGGCCGTGGCAACTGGCGCCGCCAGATGATCGTCCGGCCGCACATCGCCCAAGGCACGGTGCAAGGTGCCATAGAGAAAATCGTGAACCATGCGTCCTTCACGGAAGCGCACTTCGTGCTTGGTCGGGTGCACGTTGACGTCCACACCGGTCGGATCGACTTCGAAAAACAGCACGAAGGTCGGGTGCCGACCATTGAACAGCACGTCGCGATAAGCCTGGCGCACAGCGTGGGCCACCAGTTTGTCGCGCACGGCACGGCCATTGACGAAGAAATACTGCAAGTCGGCCTGGCTGCGGTTGAAGGTCGGCAGCCCGACCCAACCCCATAGATGCAGGCCGTTGCGCTCGATCTCGATCGGCAGCGCCTGCTCCAGGAAGCCCGGCCCGCAGATCGCTGCCACGCGCCGGGCACGGGCCGCATCATCATGGGCCTCGTGCAGGCTGAGGATGGTCTTGCCGTTGTGGCGCAGATGGAACGCCACATCGAAGCGCGCCAGGGCCAGGCGCCTGATCACTTCTTGCAGGTGATCGAATTCGGTTTTTTCAGTCTTGAGAAATTTGCGCCGCGCCGGCGTATTGAAGAACAGGTCGCGCACTTCAACCGATGTGCCCACCGGATGGGCCGCGGGCTGCACGCGAGGCGCCATGTCCCGGCCTTCGGTCTCGACCTGCCAGGCCTGATCGGCGTCGCGGGTGCGCGAGGTCAGGGTCAGGCGCGCCACGGAGCTGATCGATGCCAGGGCCTCACCGCGAAACCCCAGGCTCATGACCTGCTCGAGGTCTTCCAGGTTGCGGATTTTGCTGGTGGCGTGACGGGCCAGGGCCAGCGGCAGGTCATCGGCGGAAATGCCGCTGCCATCGTCGCGCACCCGCAGCAGCTTGACGCCGCCCTGCTCC
The DNA here is from genome assembly GCF_056402055.1 of Pseudomonas sp. P4_C4. Taxonomy (NCBI): domain Bacteria; kingdom Pseudomonadati; phylum Pseudomonadota; class Gammaproteobacteria; order Pseudomonadales; family Pseudomonadaceae; genus Pseudomonas; species Pseudomonas sp. P4_C4. Next base: position 33,718 of record NZ_JBFUID010000034.1, read on the forward strand.
ACATCGACGTCGATGCGTTTAGCGCCGGAGTCGAGGCTGTTTTCCAGCAGTTCCTTGATCACCGAAGCCGGGCGTTCGACCACCTCACCCGCGGCAATCTGGTTCGCCAGTCGCGGGCTGAGCAGCTCGATGCGAGCGCTGTTGTTCACGACTTGATTCATTCTTTGGCCGCCAGTTCAGTGCCCGGAATAGTCAGGTGCTGACCGATCTTGAGCTCATCGCTCGACAGGTTGTTGGCGCTGCGCAGGGTGGCGGGCGACACTTGATAGCGCACGGCGATCATCGCCAGGGTCTCGCCCGGGTTGACGCGGTGGTCACGTGGACCTTGCACAATCTTGCCGGAGTCGCGCAGCCAGGCAATGTAAGTGCCCGGCGGCGGGTTCTGCTGGAAGAACTGGCGCACGCCGCTGCTGATCGAACGCGCCAGCGCCTGCTGGTGGCTGGACGCAGCAAGCTTCGAGGCTTCGTCAGCGTTGGAGATAAACCCGGTTTCCACCAGGATCGACGGAATATCCGGCGACTTCAGCACCATGAACCCGGCCTGCTCGACCCGCTGCTTGTGCAGGGGCGTAACCCGGCCAATGTTGCTCAACACCTTCTGGCCAACGTTCAGGCTGGACGTCAGGGATGCGGTCATCGACAGGTCGAGCAGCACGCCAGCGAGCATGCGGTCCTTGTCATCGAGGCTGACGTTGCCGGCACCACCGATCAGGTCGGAACGGTTTTCGCTGTCGGCCAGCCAACGGGCCGTCTCCGAAGTCGCGCCGCGATCAGACAGGGCAAATACCGAAGCACCGAAAGCGGCGGCAGAAGGCGCGGCATCGGCATGAATCGAGACGAACAGGTCGGCGCCTTTCTTGCGGGCAATTTCGGTACGGCCGCGCAACGGAATGAAGTAGTCACCGGTACGGGTCAGTTCGGCGCGGAAGCCTTTCATGCCGTTGACCTGCCGTTGCAATTCACGGGCGATGGCCAGTACTACGTCTTTTTCACGCTGACCGCGAGAACCCGAAGCCCCCGGGTCTTCGCCACCGTGACCGGCGTCGATCACCACAATGATATCGCGCTTGCCGGCCGGGGCCGGTGGCAACTTGATCGCCGGTTCCGCAGGTGTGACCGGCACGGCGGGCACCGTGGCGACCGACGGTGTTGGCGCTGGAGGAGGAGCGGCATCCGCGGCGTTATCGAACAGATCGACCACCAACCGGTTGCCGTACTGGGCGTTCGGCGCCAGGGAGAAGCTCTTCGGCGTTACCGCCCTTTTCAGATCGATAACCACCCGTAGGTCGGTCGGCGTGCGTTGAGCCGAGCGCATGGCGGTAATCGGGGTGTTCGAGGTGTTGACGTTGAGCGGCGCACCGAGGGTCGCGCCATTGATGTCGATGACCAGGCGATCCGGAGCCGTCAGGGTAAAGACGCTGTGTTGCACCGGGCCGGTCAGGTCAAACACCAGTCGTGTGTTGTCCGGTGCCCGCCACAGACGAACACTGTTGACCTTCGAATCGGCCACAGCGTCGACGGTCACCGCCAAAAACAACACCCCTACGGCAGCCACCAACGCGCGAAAGCGCATACCTAACCCCATCATCTATTTGGATTCCAATGCCAAAGCGGCACACCAGGCCTCGCCACGCGAGCCCTGGGATAAAATTTTCAGCGAACGCCCGCTGTCTTGCGGGCTAATGGTAATGGTCAGGTCGGGCTTTGGCAAAAAGCCTGCACCTTTGTCGGGCCACTCGATCAGACACAGGGCATCGTCTTCGAAGTAGTCGCGGATACCGAGGAACTCCAGTTCCTCCGGATCGACCAGACGGTACAAATCGAAATGGAAGGCGCGAATGTCGCCGATCTCGTAGGGCTCAACCAGGGTGAAGGTCGGGCTTTTGACTGCCCCGACATGCCCCAGGCCGCGAATGATGCCTCGGGACAACGTGGTTTTGCCCATCCCCAGGTTGCCCTCGAGGAAGATCAGGCCATGGCCTTGGGTGATTCGGGCAATGCGTGCGCCAAAGTCGCTCATGGCCTGCTCATCAGCCAGGTACAGGGTTACTTCAGACACGGTGCTTGCTCCTCCAACAACTGACGAATGGCTGGAATCAGATCACTGGCCGCCAGCCCACGGCCCAATTTTCCTTGTTGCTCGCCGGCATTGGCATGCAGCCAGACCGCCAGGCAGGCTGCGTCAAATGGCTCCATGCCCTGGGCCAGCAATGCGCCGATCAACCCGGCCAACACATCGCCCAAACCGGCGGTGGCCATGGCCGGGTGCCCCTGATGACACAGCGCCAGACGCCCATCGGGATGGGCGATCAGGCTGCCGGCACCTTTTAAGACGACGACAGCTGTATATTTTTTGCTCAATGCATGGGCCGCTGCCGGTCGATCGGCTTGAACCTGTAGCGTACTCATTCCAAGCAAACGCGCCGCCTCGCCCGGATGCGGGGTGATCACGCAATCCTTGGGCAAACTCACACGCTCCTCGGCCAACAGGTTCAGCGCATCGGCGTCCCAGACTTGCGGCAGCGGTGCGTTGGCGGCGGCCGACAACAAGCTGCGCCCCCAACCCGCCTGCCCCAGCCCCGGACCGACAACCAACACGGAAACTTTTTGCAGCAAAACCATCAACTGATTGGCCGACGAAGTGCCCAGCACCATCGCCTCGGGGATCCGCGCCAGCGCGGCGGACACGTGTTCGCTGCGAGTCGCCACCGACACCATGCCCGCCCCGCTACGCAGCGCACTTTGCGCGCTCAGCAGGATCGCGCCACCCAACCCGCGATCACCACCGATCAGCAGCACATGGCCGAATCGGCCTTTATGGGAGGTCGGGGTCCGGGGCGCTGGACGCGGAAGGTTAGCGGCCGTCAGACGACGAGCGGTGAACGCCGCGCCACCAATCAACTGCGAATCGGCGTGCAAGTCATTGAACACCAGTTCGCCGACCACATCCGCCGCATCACCGGTGAACAACCCCACCTTCAAGCCAATGAACGTGACCGTCAGGTCGGCATGCACGGCATGACCAAGGATGCGGCCCGTATCAGTGCACAACCCTGACGGAATATCCACTGCCGCAACCGGCAGTCCGCTGGCATTGATCGCGGCGATGGCGCTGGCATACGGCTCACGCACATCGCCGCTCAGGCCGGTACCAAGCAAAGCATCCAGCACAATACCGCGCAATCCGGATTGTGCCGTCCAGGGCTCGATGAGCACGTTTTCAGACACCGCCTCGGCATGGGCCAACGCCGCATCACCCTGCAAGCGCTGCGGATCCCCCACCGCCAGCACCCGCACCGACCAACCGGCACGCTGGGCCAACACAGCCACCAGATACCCGTCCCCGGCATTGTTGCCATGACCGGCCAGCACGCTCAATTCGCTCGCTGTCGGCCATTGCCGCACCAGCGCCCGCCACGTCGCCCGCGCCGCGCGCTGCATCAATTCGAAGCCCGCTGCGCCGGCGGCGATCAGGCTCGCGTCGAGTGCTCGCACCTGGGCGGCGCTATACAGCGCGTCGGGTAATTCATCTTTAGTGTGCGGCATGCGTCTTCGGGCTCCGATGTCTGGCAGAATTATACGCACCTCAGCTCCGGTTTCTCTCGTCTCATGCCCGCTATTACCACAGACCTGCCCGCCCTCGCCCAATCCATCAAGGACTGGGGCCGCGAGCTGGGCTTCCAGCAAGTCGGCATCAGCGGCCTCGACCTGGCCGAGCATGAGCAGCACCTGGAACGCTGGCTCGAAGCCGGCTACCACGGCGAAATGGACTACATGGGCGCCCACGGCAGCAAACGCTCGCACCCCGAAGAGCTGGTGCCGGGCACTTTGCGCGTGGTTTCGCTGCGCATGGACTACCTGGCCGGCGACACCCAAATGGCGAAAGTGTTGGCCAAACCGGAAAAAGCCTACGTCTCCCGTTATGCCCTGGGTCGCGATTACCACAAGCTGATCCGCAAACGCGTGCAACAACTGGCGGAAAAAATTCAGGCCGAGATCGGCCCGTTTGGGTATCGCGCCTTCGTCGACAGCGCGCCGGTGCTGGAAAAAGCCATCGCCGAACAGGCGGGGCTTGGATGGATCGGCAAAAATACCCTGGTCTTGAATCGCAAGGCAGGCAGTTATTTCTTCCTCGCCGAACTGTTCGTCGACTTGCCGCTGCCGGTCGACCCGCCCCACGCCACCGAACACTGCGGGAGGTGCAGCGCCTGCCTCGACATTTGCCCGACCAACGCCTTCGTCGGCCCCTATGTGCTGGATGCCCGACGCTGCATTTCCTACCTGACCATCGAACTCAAAGGCGCCATCCCTGAAGACCTGCGGCCACTGATCGGCAATCGTGTGTTTGGTTGCGATGACTGCCAGATCGTCTGCCCATGGAACCGCTTCGCCCGCCCGTCCGGGGAAAGCGACTTCAAGCCGCGGCACAATCTGGACAATGCCGGGCTGGCGGAACTGTTCATGTGGGATGAAGACAAATTCCTGAGAAGCACCGAAGGCTCGCCGCTGCGCCGGACCGGTTACGAAAACTGGTTGCGCAACCTGGCGGTGGGGTTGGGCAATGCGCCTTCAACGATTCCGGTGCTGGAAGCGCTGAAGGCGCGACGGCAGCATCCTTCGGAACTGGTGCGTGAGCATGTCGAATGGGCGTTGCGGCAACACGCCGAACGTCAGGCTTCGTCGTTGTAGACGAACTTGGGCATTTCCCAATGAAAACGGATTGCCAGCAAGCGCAGCAGAAAACCGCCGAACAAGGTGATCAGAATCGATTGCTCATCGGGTAATTGCAGATAGATGCAGAGCATGTAGCACCACGCCGACGCAAACGAGACGCTGGCATAGAGCTCACGCCGGAAGATCAGCGGAATATCGTTGCAGAAAATGTCCCGCAGGATGCCACCGAAGACGCCGGTAATCACGCCGCTGACCGAGGCCACCAACATGCCGTGGCCCATTTCCAGGGCGGTGATGCAGCCGATCAGGGTGAACGCCACCAGCCCCATGGCATCGAGCACCAGAAACAGTGAACGCAGATGGCGCATCCAGCGCGCCGTGAACACTGTGATCATGGCGGCAGCCGTGGTCAGCACCAGGTATTCCGGGTGTTTGACCCACGTCAGCGGGTAATGCCCGAGCAGCACATCACGCACCGACCCGCCCCCCAGCGCCGTGACGCAAGCGATCAGCACCACACCGAACCAGTCCATGCCACGACGCCCTGCAGACAGGGCGCCGGTCATGGCTTCGGTGGTGATGGCGATCAGGTAGAGCATCAGCAGCATGGTGGCGATCCTTGCAAAAAGGCGCGCAGTCTACTCAGTTCACCAAAGCCTACAACCCCCTGTAGGAGCTGCCGCATGAGCGTGGACACGTCGAGGTTGCGGTAGTGGAAATAGCTTTCCAAAGATTTCATGTGGGTATAAAGGAAGCGACGGTCCTGGCAGATGCTGTTGCCGCAGATCGGCGACTTGCCCTTCGGCACCCACTTTTCCAGGAAGGCGATGGTTTCGGCTTCGGCTTCGGCCATGCTGATGCGGCTGTCGCGAACCCGTTGGGTCAGCCCGGAACCGCCGTGCTGACGGGTGTTCCACTCATCCATGCCAGCGAGGATTTCGTCGCTGTGGTGAATGGCGATCACCGGACCTTCGGCCAGGGTGTTCAGGTCACTGTCGGTGACGATGGTGGCCATTTCGATGATGACGTCGGTGTCCGGGTTCAGACCGGTCATTTCCAGGTCGATCCAGATCAGGTTCTGTGGGTTTTGCATGTTTGGCTCCTAGGCAATGCTGCGCAGTTTAGCCTAGGCCGGTAGCCGGGCGTGCTAAACTCGCGGCCGTTTTACCTAATCGCTGCATTCTTTATACGGAACACCCATGGCCAAACGCCAACTCAATCGTCGTCAAAACTGGCGCATCGAAAAGATTCAGGGCGAACGCGCTGCCCGCGCCGCCAAACGCGAGTCCTCGGCTGTCGAGGCGCTTGAGGGCGGCGATCTGGGCCCGGAACAGCACGGTCTGGTGATCGCTCACTTCGGCGTGCAGGTCGAAGTCGAGGCCCGCGACGGCGAACTGGCCGGCCAGGTATTCCGTTGTCACCTGCGCGCCAACCTGCCGGCGCTGGTGACCGGCGATCAGGTGGTCTGGCGCGCCGGCAACCAGGGTATCGGCGTGATCGTGGCGCAACTGCCGCGCAACACCGAGCTGTGTCGCCCGGACAGCCGTGGTCAGCTCAAGCCGGTTGCGGCGAACGTCGACATGATCGTCATCGTGTTTGCACCGCTGCCCGAGCCCCACGCCAACCTGATCGACCGCTATCTGGTGGCGGCCGAGCATGCGGGCATCAAGCCTCTGTTGCTGCTGAACAAATTCGACCTGATCGACGACAACAACGCACCAGCGCTGAATGCCTTGCTCGCGGTTTACCGCACCCTCGGCTATCCGGTGCTGGAAGTGTCGGCGCACCACGGCAACGGCATGGAGCAGTTGCAGAAGCAACTCGACGGACGCATCAGCGTGTTCGTCGGCCAGTCTGGTGTCGGCAAATCGTCGCTGGTCAATAGCCTGCTGCCGGAAGTCGAAGCCCGTGTCGGCCCGTTGTCCGAACTGTCCGGCCAGGGCACCCACACCACCACTACCGCGCGGTTGTTCCACTTCCCCGGCGGCGGCGAGTTGATCGACTCCCCGGGCATCCGCGAGTTCGGCCTGGGCCATGTCAGCCGTGCCGATGTCGAAGCCGGCTTCATCGAGTTCAACGACCTGCTTGGCACCTGCCGCTTCCGTGACTGCAAGCATGATCGCGAACCCGGCTGCGCCCTGCTCAAGGCCCTTGAAGACGGCCGCGTGCAGCAGCAACGGATGAACAGCTACCGCTCGATCATCGCCAGCCTGCCGGAAAACGGCTACTAAACAGACATGCCGACCGCCCTGCCTTCAGCGGGGCGGCCGGCGGCTGGATCTTCCCCTGCTTAAATATCAGACCTTTCTGTAAGGCGCGCGCACGCTCGCTTGTAGGGCATTTCTCTTTCCGCGCCGACACCTTGTGGCCGCCCTGTATTCACCTAAGTTCAAACCCTCTTCGCACTCCTGCGACACCGAGGGACACCCATGCAAACCTACCATCTATTCATCAGCCACTCGTGGAACTACCCCGACGCCCACGACAATTTCGTGCGCCTGCTCAACGCCAAGCCCGGTTTCACCTACAAGAATTTTTCGGTGCCACCGGACAACCCGATTGTCGGCGCGAAAACCGACAAACAACTTGAGGAGGCCATCGAAAACAAGATTCGCCCGTGTTCGGCGGTATTGATCATGGCCGGGATGTACTCCACCTACAGCAAGTGGATCAATAAGGAAATCGAGATCGCCAAGCGCATGGGCAAGGTGATCATTGCTATCAAGCCGTTCGGTGCCGAGCGCATTTCCACGGTGGTACGTGACGCGGCACATGCCGAATGTGCGTGGAACACCAACAGCATCATCGATGCGATTCGCCAGCATACGGCGGTGTAACCATGCGCAAGGGACTGTTTATCGGCATCAACGACTACACCCATGTATCGCGCCTGAGCGGTTGCAGCAATGACGCCATGGCCATGGCGTCCGTTTTGAAGACCGATGCCAATGGCGATCCGAACTTCAAGAACATCGTACTGACCTCCGCCGAGGACTACCTGAGCCGGGAAAAACTCGAAGACCAGATCCGCGAGCTGTTTGCCGGGGACTGCAACGTCGCGCTGCTGTATTTCGCCGGCCACGGCAGCTTCGATACCGACACCGACGAAGGCATGTTGATCCCGCAGGACTACAAGAGCGCCAAGGACGGGATTCGCCTCAGCGACATCCTCAACTGGGCGAGCAAGGCCACGAAGATCAAGAACAAAGTGATCATTCTCGATTGTTGCCAGAGCGGCTCGGCCGGCGAACTGCGCGCCTTGCGCAGTGAAGGCAGCGTGGTCGGCGAAGGCATGACCATCCTGACCGCCTGCAAAAAGGAAGAGCCGGCGATGGAGGGCGTGCAGCACGGCGTGTTCACCGGATTGCTGCTCCAGGCCCTGCACGGTGGTGCAGCGAACATCCTGGGCAAGATCACTCCCGGCAGCCTTTATTCGTTTGTCGACAATGCCCTCGACGCCTGGGAACAGCGTCCGGTGTTCAAGACCAACGTCTCGCAGTTCATTTCCCTGCGCGAAGTGTCGCCGCTGATCCCCAAGGAAATCCTGCGCAAACTCCCCGAATGGTTTGCCGAAGCGGAGTCGGTGTACCCCCTCGCCTCCAGCTTTGAGCCCACCGAACCCGAGTTCAACCCGGAACACGGCGAAGTCTTCGCCCAACTGCAAAAGTGCAACCGCCACAGCCTGGTCGAACCGGTGGACGCCGAACACATGTACTACGCCGCCATCCACGCCACCGGCTGCCGCCTCACCGCCCTCGGCGCCTATTACCGCGAACTCGCGATCAAGGGACATTTCTGATGCCAGTGTTTATCAGCTACCGCCACATGGATCGTGCCCACGCGGTCAAAATCAACGGGCGCCTGATCCAGGCCAATATCAAGACCTACCTCGACGTACTGGATATCGAATCCCAGACCACCGATGACATCACCGGGGTGATCACCCGCAACATCAGCGAATGCACGCACCTGCTGGCGGTGGTGTCGGAGAAAACCGCGCTGTCCTGGTGGGTGCCGTTCGAAATCGGCGAGGCGACTATCACTAATCGGCGTATCTGCTCGTTCAAGACCGGCCCGACAGAGCTGCCGCTGTACCTCGATAAATGGCCGAAGCTGATCAGCGACCGGGACATCGAGTTCTTTATCGATGCCTATCGCAACGAAGCGACACTCAAGCGCTCGATGTCGCTGGAATCGGTGACAGGTAGCGAGTCGGTGCGCAGCGTCAACAAATCCAATGCGGATCGCTTTCACGCCGATCTCAAATCCCGAATCACCCGCGGTTTTTAACGTAGAAAACGCCGACAAAAAAGCCGACATCGCTGTCGGCTTTTTTGTCGGTCACTGCTTGGGCGGCTCACCCGGTTTCGGTGCCGGATCATCGAACAGGTTCAGACGCTCGCGCAGTTCGTGGGCCGGCAGCGGTTCCTTGTCCGCCGGCAACGCGTTCGGATCGACCGGTGCAGCCGGTGTGGCGCCTGGTGCAGCCGAACCTTGCGGAACATCAGGCGTAGGCTCCGCCCCTTGCGAACCTTCGATCGCACGCTGGGCTTTCTTCGTCAGCACCACGATGTCGATACGGCGGTTCACCGGATTGAACGGATGCTCGCGATCGAACAGGGCCGACGAGGCATAACCGACCACGCGCGCCACCTGCGCATCCGGATAGCTGCCCGCCACCAGCGCACGCCGAGCGGCGTTGGCACGGTTGGCCGAAAGCTCCCAGTTACCGAAGTCACCCGTGCCAGTGTACGGCTTGGCATCGGTGTGGCCGCTGATGCTGATCTTGTTCGGCACCGCTTTGATGGTGTCGGCCATGGCCAGCAGGATGTCTTCGAAATACGGTTTCAGACGGGCTGAACCCGAGTCGAACATCGGGCGGTTTTCCGCGTCCATGATCTGGATACGCAGGCCGTCCGGCGTGATTTCGAACAGGATCTGATCCTTGAACTTCTGCAGCTGCGGGTTTTCTTCGACCTTGTTCTGCAGCTCTTGCAGCAACAGCTCGAGGCGCTCCTTTTCGACCTGCTCGGCCATGCCTTCGACCTGGTCGGTATCGATGGTGACCTTGTCCGGCTGCGGCTGGGACTTCACTTCAGGGTTGAGGGTGTTTTCCGGCGCCAGGGTCGGCGTGCCGCCCAGATCGATGATGTACGGCGTACCGCTTTCGGAAAAGCCGATCGGGTCCTTGAAGTAACCGGCGATGGCAATCTTCTGTTCCGGCGTGGCGGTGGACAGCAGCCACAACACCAGAAAGAACGCCATCATCGCCGTGGCGAAGTCGGCGAAGGCGATTTTCCAGGCGCCCCCGTGGTGCCCGCCGGCGATGCGCTTGACGCGCTTGATGATTATCGGCTGATTGTTTTCCATAACTTAACGACCGCGAACCGCTTGTTCCAGCTCGGCGAAGCTTGGACGGTGCGCCGGGTACAGGACCTTGCGCCCGAACTCCACGGCCAGCGATGGCGGCATGCCGGAAGCCGAAGCCACCAACGAGGCCTTGATGGCTTCGTAGACGTTCAGTTCTTCCTTGGCATCGTGGGCCAGGGAATGGGCCAGAGGGCCGAAGAAGCCGTAGGCGGCGAGAATACCGAAGAAGGTACCCACCAGTGCCGCACCCACGTGCAGGCCAATGGACTTCTGATCGCCCTCACCCAGCGAAGCCATGGTCACCACGATCCCCAGTACCGCCGCGACGATACCGAAACCGGGCATGGCGTCAGCAATGCCGTTTACGGCGTGGGATGGGTGTTCCAGGTCTTCCTTGAGGCTGAACAGCTCCATGTCGAACAGGCCTTCCAGCTCGTGGGGAGCCATGTTGCCGGAGGACATGATGCGCAGGTAATCGCAGATGAACGCGGTCATGCGCTCGTCCTTGAGGACCGTCGGGTACTTGGCGAAGATCGGGCTCGCGGCGGCATCTTCGATGTCGCCTTCGATGGCCATCATGCCTTCGCGGCGGCTCTTGTTGAGGATCTCGTAGATCAGGCCCAGCACTTCAAGGTAGAAGCCGTGATTGAAACGCGAGCCGAACATGCTCAGGGACTTCTTGAGCACGTGCATCGTCATGTAGCCGGGGTTGGCCTGCAAGAATGCACCAAGGGCGGCGCCACCGATGATCATGACCTCGAAAGGCTGAATCAAGGCGGCAATCTTGCCGTGGGAAAGCACGTATCCGCCGAGCACGCTCGCGAATACGACGATGATGCCGATAATTTTAGCCATAGGTTAGGAGAGCACTTACTGAGTCGGGTTCAAGGTCATATTCGGAAGTTAAAAAATCTCTTCTTCTCCTTATCGGCAAAACTGCGCCAGACTATAGCCAGTTCAGGCGAAAAACTGATTTGACCCCATCCGGGCACAGGTAATGTTGACGATGATCGCCTCCCACCATGGTTAACGAAACGAACGTTCCAACCCCGAAACCGACCACTCTCGAAGGCTGGGTCAAGCTTCTCGATGGCGTACGCCTGCCGGTTCCGCAAGCCAGTCACGACCGGGTCTGCAAGGCCATCCGTGACAATCGCAGCTCGCTGCGCGACATCGCTGACTTGATGCAAGGCAGTCCGGCCCTGGCCTTGAGCGTGATTCGCGAAGCCAACCGGCATACCCATGGCAGCATGACCGAACCTGCGGAAAACCTTGAAATTGCAATCAACCGCCTCGGCTTGAAGCGCACGGAAGAACTGCTCGCGCGCCTGCCCGCCGAACCCCGGTCCGAGATCCCCAAAGCCTTGCGTCAGCTGCAGATGATCAGCCAGCACGCCACGCAACAGGCCAACGGTTTTTTCGCCAGCCGCCTGGCGCGGCTGTGGCAGGACATCCACTGGGGCAGCCTGCTGTTTCTTTCGCCCCTGTGGCCGTTGGCGCTGACCCATCCAAAACTGCTCGAAGAATGGGAGTTGCGGGTCATCCACAAAGGCGAGTCCGCATGCAAAGTCGAAAAGCAATTGCTTGGCGTACGCCTGCTGGAGATCGGCCAGGCGATGGTGGAGATCTGGCGCTTGCCGATCTGGGTGCAGCAGGGCTATCGACTGCTGCTCACTGAACAGCGGGAACTGGTGAAAGTCCTGCGCATCGCCCGTGACAGCGAGCATCCACTGCGCCAGCAGAACCGTCTCGATGACGACCCGACCCTGCGCCGCTGGCTCAATCAACCGGCCAATACGGTATTGCTGGCCAATGGGCTGGCACTGTCGGCGCAACACGCCTGGGACAGCCCGCACAGTGAGCGCTGGCAATTCCTGACCAGCCTTTACCTGCAAATGCCGATGGACGAGGTGCAACAGCAACTGCACCAGCAAGCTGCCAACAGCGCACGCCAACACGCCATGCCCGACCTCTGGCACCCCGCCGAATCACTGATCTGGCCGTGGGGCATGAATCGTATCCACGCCGGGCTGCTGCCGGCATCGGCACCCACCGCCGAAGACCTGGCGAAGTGGCGCAAGCAATGTGCCGAATTGCTGGCCGAGCCGAGTCGCTTCACCAACGCCATGCACCTGACCATCGCCGCCCGGGACGCCCTCGCAGCCTGCGGCATGCGTCGGGTGATGATCCTGATGGCCGACCGCACCCAAGCCAACCTGCGCGCGCACCAGACGGCCGGTCTGCCGAAGGAAGCGGCCGGGTTGAACTTCGTGGTCAGCCAGAGCAACGTGTTGCAACGCCTGCTCGCGCAACAGGCCCAGGTGCGCCTGACTCCAGCCAACAACGCGCAATTCTCGGCGCTGCTGCCCAACAGCCTGCGTTCGCAGTTCAGCGGCGAACACCTGCTGCTACGCTCGCTGGCCAATAATGGCCGGGTGATCATGATCGTCGTGGCGGACCAGGGCGGCGGACCGTTTTCGGAAATTTCCGTACAGGCCTTCGGCAAAACCGCGCAGTGCATCGAGAAAGCCCTGCACAGCTTTAGCCACCGTGGCCAATAAGCTGCGCTACAATCCCCCCTTTTGTGCTCTGGAGACCTCACATGTCTGACTTCTCTGGCTTGCCGCTGGTGATCGAGCCGAGCGACTTGCTCCCTCGCCTCGACGCTCGCGAATTGATTCTGGTGGACTTGACCAGTGCCGCCCGCTACGCCGAAGGGCACATTCCCGGCGCGCACTTTGTCGATCCGAAACGCACGCAGCTCGGCCAGGCCCCCGCCCCGGGACTGATGCCCCCGCAGGCCGCACTCGAAACCTTGTTTGGTGAGCTGGGACACAACCCCGATGCGATCTATGTGGTGTATGACGACGAAGGCGGTGGTTGGGCCGGGCGCTTCATCTGGCTGCTGGATGTCATCGGCCACAGCAAGTACCACTATGTCGACGGCGGCCTGCCGGCCTGGCTGGCAGAAGGTTTGCCCATGTCGATCCAGATCCCGCCACCCGTGGGTGGCCCGGTTTCACTGACCTTGCACGATGAACCCACCGCCACCCGCGAATACCTGCAAAGCCGACTCGGCGCCGCCGACCTGGCAATCTGGGATGCTCGCGGCCCGCTGGAGTACTCCGGCGAGAAAGTCCTGGCAGCCAAGGGTGGCCACATTCCCGGCGCGGTCAATTTCGAATGGACCGCCGGCATGGATAAGGCACGCCAGCTGCGCATCCGCACCGACATGCCGCAGATCCTCGAACAACTCGGGATCAGCAAAGACAAAGAAGTGATTACCCACTGCCAGACCCACCATCGTTCTGGCTTCACCTATCTGGTGGCCAAGGCTCTCGGTTATCCGCGGGTCAAAGGCTACGCCGGCTCCTGGGGCGAATGGGGCAACCATCCCGATACCCCGGTAGAAATTTGAGATTTTTAAGGACCGTTAATGAACAAGCGTCTGTTTCTCCTCGGCCAGTACCTGCTGCCCCACAACTTGCTCTCGCGACTGGCCGGCTGCATCGCCGAATGCCGCGTGCGCTGGTTCAAGAATGCGTTCACCGCCTGGTTCGCCAAGCGTTATCAGGTGGACATGTCCCAGGCCCTGGTCGAAGACCTGACCGCCTACGAGCACTTCAACGCGTTCTTCACCCGTGCACTGAAAGACGGTGCCCGTCCGCTGGACGAAACCCCGGACGCGATCCTCAGCCCGGCTGACGGCGCGATCAGCCAGCTCGGCCCGATCGAGCACGGTCGCGTGTTCCAGGCCAAGGGTCACAGTTTCAGCGTGCTGGAACTGTTGGGTGGCGATGCGGCAAATGCTGCGCCGTTCATGGGCGGTGACTTCGCGACCATCTACCTGTCGCCGAAGGACTATCACCGCGTGCACATGCCACTGGCCGGCACCCTGCGCGAGATGGTCTACATCCCGGGTCGTCTGTTCTCGGTCAACCAGACCACCGCTGAAAACGTTCCGGAATTGTTTGCCCGCAACRAACGCGTGGCGTGCATTTTCGACACCGAGCGCGGGCCGATGGCCGTGGTGCTGGTGGGCGCAATGATCGTTGCATCGATTGAAACCGTCTGGGCCGGTCTAGTCACGCCGCCGAAACGTGAGCTGAAAACCTTCCGCTACGACGAAGCCGCACGCGCGCCGATCCACCTGGAAAAAGGCGCAGAACTGGGTCGCTTCAAGCTGGGTTCGACCGCTGTCGTGCTGTTCGGGCCGGATCAAGTGAAGTGGGCTGAAGAAATGACCGCCGGTACAGCGGTGCAGATGGGTCAGGGCATGGGCTCACCAAAAGCCTGATCCTTACTCTGATCTAATGTGGGAGCGAGCTTGCTCGCGATTGCATAGTGTCAGTCGACATCTTCGTTGACTGATACACCGCTATCGCGAGCAAGCTCGCTCCCACATTTATTTGTGGTGCCTAGAGCTGGCCGTCGCGATCGCGGAAGCCCAGCAGGTACAACACACCATCCAGACCCAGGGTCGAAATCGCCTGTTTGGCCGACTGCTTGACCAGCGGCTTGGCACGGAATGCCACGCCCAACCCGGCAATTGCCAGCATCGGCAGGTCGTTGGCACCGTCGCCGACCGCGATGGTCTGCTCCAAGCGCAAACCTTCCTTGTGCGCCAGTTCCTTCAGCAAATCGGCCTTGCGCTGCGCATCGACAATCGGCTCGACCGCCACGCCGGTGACTTTGCCGTCGACCACTTCCAGTTCGTTGGCAAACACGTAGTCGATACCCAGCTTGGCCTGCAATTGCTTGGCGAAGTAGGTGAAGCCGCCCGACAGAATCGCAGTCTTGTAACCCAGGCGCTTGAGTTCAGCGAACAGGGTTTCGGCGCCTTCGGTCAGGCGCAGCGAGGCACCGATGGAATCCAGCACATTGACGTCCAGACCTTTGAGCAAGGCCAGGCGCTCCTTGAAGCTGGCGCGGAAATCCAGCTCACCGGCCATCGCCCGTTCGGTGATTTCCGCAACCTTGTCACCCACACCGGCCGCCTTGGCCAGTTCATCGATCACTTCGGCTTCGATCAGCGTTGAATCCATATCGAACACCGCCAGGCGACGGTTGCGCCGGAACAGCGAATCTTCCTGGAAGGCGATGTCGACGTTCAGTTCCTGGGCAACGCTGAGGAATTCGGCACGCAGCGCCTGCGGATCAGCCGCCTCGCCACGCACGGAGAACTCGATGCAGCCCTTGCCCTTGTCGGCCGGGGTGTCCAGCGGCATACGTCCGGACAGACGATCGATGTGATCAATGTTCAGGCCATATTTGGCGGTGATCGAACTCACGGCCTGCAACTGCCCGGCTGTCACCTTGCGGGTCAACAGGGTCACGATGTGGCGTTTTTTACCCTGGTTGCCGACCCACTGCTGGTAATCCTCTTCGGACACCGGCGTGAAACGCACCTGTTGATCGAGCTCGTACCCCTTGAACAGGATGTCCTTGAGCACGGACTTGCCTTGTTCGGTGTCGGGAATTTCAACCAGGATGCCGAACGACAAGGTGTCGTGGATCACCGCCTGACCGATGTCGAGAATGTTCACACCACCCTGGGCCAGAACGCCGGTAATGGCCGCAGTCAGACCCGGACGGTCGACTCCCGTGATGTTTATCAGGACGATTTCGCGCAAGGCGCACCCCCGCAGGTGGAAAAAAAACGCATTCTACCCACTTTCAGTGACCATCGGGCACCGTGAGCGCTTTGACGGCCTAGGGCCTGTCGCTATACTGCGCGTCAACTTCACGGACAAAAGAGCCGAGCTCAAGTGAACCGGCCCACGCCAGTAAAAACCGACAACTTCTTCCTGCTGATCTTCCGGGCACTGCGCCACCGCCGTGTACCGATTGCATTGCGCATCGCCAGCCATAACGTGATCCTGGTCGCCCTGGCCCTGGTCATCTATGCCGGTGTGATGGGCTTGCAGTTCAAGCAGGCCATGCACGAGCAGGCGGATGCGCTGGGCGAAAGCCTGACCACGCAGACGGCCACCTCGGCCACCGAGCTGTTGGTGTCCAACGACATCCTCAGCCTCAACGTGCTGCTCAACAACCTGACCAAGAACAAGCTGGTGGCGCATGCAGCCATCTACAGCATGGATAACCGCATCCTTGCCGAAGCCGGTCAGCGCCCCAAACACGGCCTGCTGGGCGAAGCCGAGGGCATCTACCAGAGCAAGATCACTTTTCAGGACGTGACGGCTGGCCAGCTGCGCATCAGCCTGGACATGGATCAGTTCCAGCAGCCGATGACCATCAGCCTGCAAAGCATGGGCATTCTGAGCGCCATCCTGCTGGCCCTGTCTTTGGCCCTGAGCCTGCGCATGGGGCGTTATCTCTCCACGCCGCTGCTGCAATTGCGGGTGTGGCTGCGCAACATCGATGAATACACCCCGGCCACCGACCGCCAGGACGAAATCGGCGACCTGGCGCGTCAGCTGCACGCCAACTTCGCCCCGGAGCCCGCCCCTGTGCCGGAACCGGAACCGGAATTCGACGACATGGATGACGAAGCCGACCCGGCCTTCGAAGTCCGCAACCTGCGCGATCCGAGTTTCGACGAGAGCAGCCCGGTAGCGGCGCTCAAGCCAGCGCCACGGCAGATCGTCAGCACCGTCGAAGACGACGATGATGAAGATGAAGACCCGTTCGCCGACCTGCGCGACGAATCGCTGGGCAGCAACCCGCAACCGGTCATTCGCCAGGCCACACCGAGCGTGCCGCAACACAGCGCGGTGCTGGCAGTGCAGCTGGGCTCCCAGGAACAACTGCGACGCCTGCCGCGGGCACGTCTTGAAGAACTGCTCGAACGCTATCGCGACTGCCTCGATCAGGCCGCGTCGCTGTATCAAGGCGAAGTGGAAACCTTGAACGATGGCAGCACCTTGATGCTGTTCCACACCGAAGACAGCGGCGACGATTACCTGACCAACGCCATTTGCTGTGGCGAGCTGCTGCGGGCTCTGGGCCACCAGTTGCAGATCGAAGTCGCGGACAGCGGCATCACCCTGCAACTGCAGCTGGGCCTGACCCTCGGTGACGAATTGTTCGGCCTGAGCCAGATCGACCTGCTGCTGACCGACCCCGCCCAGGACGCCCTGGCCCTGTCGCAACACAGCCGCAACCTGCTGCTGGTGGAGCGCAAGATCAGTGATGACGCCTTGATCCGCCAGCGCGCACGGATCCGCCCGATTGCCAGCCCTGAGGGCGCGTGCTGCGTGGAACGGTTGATGGAGCCGTATCCATCGATGCTTGAACGGCAACTGGCGCGGATGCATGAGCGCCGCGCTTAAACCTTGACCCCAAGGTGAAGAAGCCCGTAGATGAGCGATCGTCTGCGGGCTTTTTTGTAGCCTGCTCTGGCCTCATCGCGAGCAAGCTCGCTCCCACATTGGTCTCTGTGAATACAATTCTTGCGTACGACCGCGCCCCCTGTGGGAGCGAGCTTGCTCGCGATGAGGCCGGGACAGGCGCTAGATATCTCCAACCTGCAGAAACAACAAAGCCCGCATCAATGCGGGCTTTGTTTCAAATCCATCCAGGCTTAGAAGCGGAACACTTCCATATCCGTCCGGACCGGCGCGGCCATCGGGATTTTCGGCTGCTTTTCCTGTTCTACCGCAGGTGCTGCCGCCTTGGCTGCCGGCTTGCGCGGGACCTCGGCGATCGGCGGCTGATTGGCCAGCGGCTTGAGCGCCACCGACAGCTGCTCGGCCAGGCGTTGCAGCAACACACCCTGAGCCTGGACCTGAGCCGCCGTACTACCGGCATGCTGCTCCTGCAAATGGATGATGCGGTTGTCGCGGACCTGCCCGCGACGGTCGATCAGGCGCCATTGCGCGTCGAGGACCGCCGGTTGTTTTTCACCCGAGTCCAGCCGCGTGATGGTCAGCAGTACCTGAACGTCCGGGGTGAAGCCCACTGTCGCCGGGGCCAGCACCACGCGCTGGCTGTCCAGGCGACCTGCGACCTGACGCAGCAGCAGCTGATCGATATCCGACGAAAGGCTGCCAGCCCAACGACCGTCGGTCGAGGCTTGCAGGCTGCCATCCGGCTGACGCTGCAACAGGGTTTCGCGTTGCAGGTAGTCGGCCACGGTGACCGGCCCCAACAATACCGCCATGCCCGCGTTCTGTGCGGGCTGAACCGGACTACCAGCGTCCAGTTGATACAACGACACCGGTTGGTGAACGCTGCAACCCGCCAGGCCAAGAACGCCGACGAGCAAAAGAATAAAAGGAAGGCGCAGAGCAGTCATCGTCCCATCCAGGTGATCGCTAAAAGGCTGATCACAGTGAAAATACTCAATAAATATGAAGAACGCGCGGCAATGCCGGCGCTTGAAAGGCCATATCATCCGTGAATATGCGTTCCGACTCCAGCGCAAAGCGCCGAACTACGGGTTAAATCGTAGATCGGCGCTTCTAAGTCGCCTAATTGAGGTTTTCGACGAGCAGCGCATCGACCCTCTGGAAGCCACGCGGCAACTTATTGCCACGACGGCCACGTTCACCCTTGTAGTGTTCGAGGTCGTCCGCTTTCAGTGACAAGGTCCGTTTCCCGGCCTGCAACACCAATGTTGCACCGTCCGGCAATACAGCGATGTCCGTCACGAACTCTTCGCGACTGGCCACTCGCTCACCGGGAATCCCGATGATCTTGTTGCCTTTGCCCTTACCTAATTGTGGCAGGTCGCTGATTTTGAAGATCAGCAGGCGACCTTCGGTCGTCACCGACGCCAGCCAGTTCTGCTCACGATCGGCCACTGGGCGCGGCAGCATGACTTTGGCGTTGTTCGGCAGGCTCAGCAGGGCCTTGCCCGCCTTGTTCTTGGCCTGCAGGTCTTCACCCTTGACCACAAAACCGTAGCCGGCGTCGGAGGCTATCACATACAGCGCATCGTCTTCCGGCATCAGCACGCATTCGAAACTCGCTCCCGGCGGTGGCGTCAGGCGACCGGTCAGCGGTTCGCCCTGGCCACGGGCCGACGGCAAGGTGTGGGCGGCCACTGAATAACTGCGGCCGGTGGAGTCGATAAACACCGCGAACTGGTTGGAGCGTCCGGCTGCCAGCGCCTTGAATCCGTCCCCGGCCTTGTAGGAAAGCCCAGTGGCGTCGATTTCGTGGCCTTTGGCGGAGCGAATCCAGCCTTTTTCCGACAAAACGACCGTCACTTTCTCGTTCGGCAGCAGATCGTGCTCGGTCAGGGCCTTGGCTTCGGCGCGCTCGACAATAGGCGACCGACGGTCATCGCCGTAGGTTTCCGCGTCCTTGATCAGTTCGCTGCGCACCAGTTTTTTCAACTTGGCTTCGCTGCTGAGCAGGGCTTGCAGCTTGGCTTGTTCCTTGAGCAGTTCATCCTGCTCGGCACGCAGCTTCATCTCTTCCAGTCGCGCCAACTGGCGCAAACGGGTGTCGAGGATGTATTCGGCCTGGATTTCGCTGAGGGCGAAGCGCTCGATCAGCGCGGCTTTCGGGTGCTCCTCGGTGCGGATGATGTGGATCACTTCATCCAGGTTGAGGTAGGCAATCAACAAACCGTCCAACAGGTGCAGGCGACGCTCGACCTTGTCGAGGCGGAATTGCAGGCGGCGACGCACGGTCTGCACCCGGAACTCCAGCCATTCGACCAGCAGCGCCCGCAGGTTTTTCAGTTGCGGCTTGCCGTCCAGGCCAATGATGTTGACGTTGACCCGGTAGCTCGACTCCAGCTCGGTGCTGGCGAACAGGTGCTGCATCAGCGCATCGTGGTCGAAGTTTTTCCGCGCGCCCGGAATGATCACGATCCGGCACGGGTTTTCGTGGTCGGATTCGTCACGCAAGTCGGCAATTTGCGGCGCCTTGGACGGCTTGGCCTGCATCATCGCGGCGATCTGTTCCAGCACCTTGGCGCCCGAGACCTGGTGCGGCAGTGCGGTGACGATGATGTCGCCGTCTTCAATGTGATACACGGCACGCATGCGCACCGAACCACGACCGGTTTCGTAGATCTTCAGCAGGTCGGCGCGCGGGGTGATGATTTCCGCTTCGGTCGGGTAGTCCGGGCCCTGGATGTGTTCGCAGAGCTGTTCGACCGTGGCCTTGGGCTCATCGAGCAAACGCACGCACGCCGTGGCGACTTCCCGCAGGTTGTGCGGCGGAACGTCGGTGGCCATGCCCACGGCGATACCGGTGGTGCCGTTGAGCAGAATGTTCGGCAGACGGGCCGGCAAGACCAGCGGTTCGTCGAGGGTACCGTCGAAGTTCGGGCCCCAATCAGCCGTGCCCTGGCCCAGTTCGCTGAGCAGCACTTCGGAATAACGCGACAACCGCGCTTCGGTGTAACGCATGGCGGCGAAGGACTTGGGATCATCCGGCGCACCCCAGTTGCCCTGGCCGTCGACCAGCGTGTAGCGATAGCTGAACGGCTGGGCCATCAGCACCATGGCTTCGTAGCAGGCCGAATCGCCGTGAGGGTGGAACTTGCCGAGCACGTCACCGACGGTACGCGCCGACTTCTTGTGCTTGGAATCGGCGTCCAGCCCCAACTCGCTCATCGCATAAATAATGCGGCGCTGTACCGGTTTCAGACCGTCGCCGATATGCGGCAGGGCACGGTCCATGATCACGTACATGGAGTAGTTGAGGTAGGCATTTTCGGTGAAGTCAGCCAGCGAGCGGCGTTCTACACCGTCCAGGCTGAGATCAAGGGAGTCGCTCATGCGGGCCTCATCGGTTCGTTGTCTGGCGCAGCAGCATGGTGCCACCGCGCTGGGTAAATTCAAGTTTGTTCAGTGCGCTCATGCCGAGCAACACCTGATCGCCATGCAGCCCCGGGGCCACCAGTGCGCGTACATCCCGCAGCACGATGTCGCCCAGTTGCAGGCGTTCGATACGGGTGCGATAGCCCTGGCTCAGGCCATTGGCCGTGCTCAGGGTCACGCCGAATCCTTCTTCGAGCTTCAATCGCCTGGCCAGATCCAGAGGGATCGATACATCGGTCGCCCCGGTATCGAGCATGAAGTCCACCGGCTGACCGTTGATCTGACCGCTGGCGACAAAATGCCCCTGCACATTGCTGGCCAGTTTCACCTCAATGAAACCTTCGCCCTGCTCCGAACTGACCACCACATTCGGATTTTGCTGACGCGCTTCCCACTGGCCGAAAAACCGCGTGGCCAGAAACAGCGCCGCACACCAGGCCAGCACCATGAACACCCGGCCGATGCGCTGCCCTGGGGTTTGTTGTCTCACGGCTTGGCACTCCAGCCACCTTCCGGTGCAGCGAAGCGCCAGACCACCGGACGGACTTCGCCATCGGCACGCGCGCCAAAATTGTTGTCGACACCGACCCAGGCGCCATCGGCATCCACGATCAACGCTTCTTCCAGTCCGTAGCTCTGTGGATAACGACGGTTTTCCTGCAACAACTCGGCGGCGTACGACCAGCAGCGCTCGACCTTGGCCGTCTGCGGATCCCGGCGGCAGATCTGGTAGGCGTTGCGTTCAAGGATGAACAGCTTGCCGTTGAACAGTGACAGGTCAGAGAAGTCCCGCGGCACGGCTTTGGCATGGGGAAACTGCTCGGGCTGCATTTCCATGCCCGCCTCGCTCAGCAGCACGCAACCACCGTCGCAATCCCACAGGGTCTGTTTGCGCTTGATCATCAGCAGTCCGCGGCCTTGCCGCTCGGCGGCGAACCACAACTGATCGCCTGCCGGATTGACCGCCAGCCCTTCGAACAACGCATTGAACTGCAACAGCAGGCCTCTGGCCCGTGCCTCGCGAACCAGCATCGGCGAGATCTTCAGCCAGGCGGCGGGCCCCGTTGGCGGCACTTGCAAGACAGCAGCATGGCCTTCGCTGACGATGTAGCGATTGCCGGCGCTGTCGCAGGTGATGCCTTCAAAGTCCAGATCACCGCCACGCACGAAAGAAGCCCCCCAGACGCGAGACTTCAGCCCCCAGGGCAAGCCGCTGTCAGGCACTGGCGGTGCGTTGATGTGCACCGTTTCAGCCTGCCAGACAGATTCGCTGGTATCCATGCGGTAGATCTGATTATCGTCGCGGTCGGAAACCGCCCACAGATCATTGCCGCACTGCGCCAGCCCGGACAGGTTGCCGCCGCGCATGCCGTCGACGACATGTTCAGACAACAGGCGCAACTGTGGCGCCGGCTCGGCGGATACCATGTTCGACGTCAGCAGCAACCCACAGGCCAGGGCAAAGCCCAGGCGCATCAGCCCAGAACCTCGGCCAGGTTGCCCTTGGACTCCAGCCAGGTCTTACGGTCACCGGCGCGCTTCTTCGCCAGCAGCATGTCCATCATTTCCGAGGTCGCCTCGAAATCTTCCAGGGTCAACTGCACCAGACGCCGGGTGTTCGGGTCCATGGTGGTCTCACGCAGCTGCGGCGGGTTCATTTCACCCAGGCCCTTGAATCGGGTGACCTGCGGCTTGCCGCGCTTCTTCTCGGCCACCAGGCGATCGAGGATGCCATCGCGTTCGGCTTCATCGAGGGCGTAGTAGATCTCTTTGCCCAGATCGATGCGGTACAACGGCGGCATCGCGACGTAGACGTGACCGGCATCCACCAATGGGCGGAAATGCTGGACGAACAAGGCGCACAGCAAGGTCGCGATGTGCAGACCGTCGGAGTCGGCGTCGGCGAGGATGCAGATCTTGCCGTAGCGCAGCTGGCTGATGTCCGCCGCGCCCGGATCGACACCGATGGCCACGGCAATGTTGTGCACTTCCTGGCTGGCCAGCACTTCGCTGCCGTCGACTTCCCAGGTGTTGAGGATCTTGCCGCGCAATGGCAGGATCGCCTGGAATTCCTTGTCCCGCGCTTGCTTGGCGGAACCGCCGGCGGAATCACCTTCCACCAGGAACAGTTCGGAACGCATCGGGTCTTGCCCGGCACAATCAGCCAACTTGCCTGGCAGCGCCGGGCCTTGGGTAATGCGTTTGCGCTCGACCTTCTTGCTGGCCTTGAGGCGACGGCCGGCGTTGTTGATCGCCAGTTCCGCCAGCAGCATGCCGGTTTCCGGGTTGGCATTGAGCCACAGGCTGAACGCATCCTTGACCACACCGGAGACGAACGCCGCCGCTTCACGAGAAGACAGCCGCTCCTTGGTCTGGCCGGAGAATTGCGGTTCCTGCATCTTCATCGACAGCACGAAGGCAATGCGCTCCCAGACGTCTTCCGGCGCCAGCTTCACGCCACGCGGCAGCAGGCTGCGGAATTCGCAGAATTCACGCATGGCGTCGAGCAGGCCTTGACGCAAACCGTTGACGTGGGTGCCGCCCTGGGCTGTCGGGATCAGGTTGACGTAGCTTTCCTGGACCGCGTCGCCACCTTCGGGCAGCCACAGCAGCGCCCAATCCACCGCTTCTTTATTACCGGCCAGGCTACCGCAGAACGGCTCGTCCGGCAGGCGCTCGAATTCGCTGACCGCATCCACCAGGTAGGAACGCAGGCCGTCTTCGTAATGCCATTCGACTTTCTCGCCGGTGGCCTTGTCTTCAAAACTGACCAGCAGCCCCGGGCACAACACGGCCTTGGCCTTGAGCACGTGCTTGAGGCGACTGATGGAGAATTTCGGGGAGTCGAAGTATTTCGGATCCGGTGCGAAGAACACGCTGGTGCCGGTGTTGCGCTTGCCGACCGTACCGACGATTTCCAGCTCGGTGGCCTTGTAGCCATCCTTGAAGGTCATCTGGTATTCGTTGCCTTCACGTTTTACACGCACCCGCACTTCGGTGGACAAGGCGTTGACCACGGAAATACCCACACCGTGCAGACCGCCGGAGAACTGGTAGTTCTTGTTGGAAAACTTGCCACCGGCATGCAGCTTGGTGAGGATCAACTCGACGCCCGAAACACCTTCCTCGGGGTGAATGTCCACCGGCATGCCACGGCCGTCGTCGCTGACTTCCAGGGAGTGGTCGGCATGCAGGATCACTTGCACCGATGTGGCATGCCCGGCCAAGGCTTCGTCGACACTGTTGTCGATGACTTCCTGGGCAAGGTGGTTCGGCCGACTGGTGTCGGTGTACATGCCGGGGCGCTTGCGCACCGGGTCGAGGCCCGAGAGGACTTCGATGGCGTCTGCGTTATAAGAGCTAGCGCTGGGAGTGGCCATGGGGTCTCGTCGTCAGTGTTCGGTGAAAAAAGAATTCATGGGGCTATCGCTCACAATGCGCTGAAATCGATTGCCTGATACAAATCGGCGCCAATGCCGGCAAAACTCAGCATGGCCGGCAGTTGCGTGGCAAAACCCTGGAAACTGTGGTCGCCGCCGGCCTGAATGCGCAAGGCACAGGCCCGGTAATACTGCTGGGCGAGGCGATAGTCCAGCGTTTCGTCCCCGGTCTGCAACCATACCTGATAACGCTGCGGCTCCTGGGGCACCGGCACTTCCAGTTCGGCCAGGGCCGCCACGTGGTCGTGGGTCATTTCCCAGGTCTCTTCGGTATACAGGTTTTTCTGTGTCCCCAGAAAGCCGTCGAACATCCGGTGCGGGCTGACGGCAGGGTTGATCAACAGGGCTTTCAAGCCAAGGCGCTCGGCCAAGTGAGTGGCATAGTAGCCGCCGAGCGAGCTGCCGACCAGCAGTGGCCGCCCCAGCTCGGCAATCGCCTGCTCCAGTTGAGCAATAGCCTGGCGCGGGTGATGGTGCAACGCTGGAACGCGCAAGTGTTCGCTCAGGCCCAAGCGCTCCATCACGTCGATCAACTGGCAGGCCTTCTTCGACAACGGCGAGCTGTTGAAGCCGTGGACATAAAGGATCGAACCGGACATTTGAGTTCCCTGTGCGTCGGCTAAAAGAGGCGGAGTTTACTGGATTTATCAGTAGCCGTTGGAACCGTAATCCACAGTGAAATCGAACCCGGTGACCCGCTCCACCCCGGTTTCCAGCCGCCCGTCGGGCAGCAGTCGCAACCAGCGATAGCCCGGTGCCTGTTCGCCGACCTTGAAATCCTCGCTGCCCGGTTCGAACTGGATGCAAGTCGAGGGCGAGGCGATCAGACGCACGCCGTTACGTAATTGATCGATTTCCTGGTGCACATGTCCCCACAGCACGGCACGCACTTGTGGAAAACGATCCAGCACTTCAAAAAACGCCTCGGGATTGCGCAGACCGATAGGCTCCATCCACGCGCAACCAATCGAAACCGGGTGATGGTGGAAGCACACCAGATGATGACGCTCCGGCGCTTCGCTCAACGCGCGGGCGAGCAGCTGCAACTGTTCATCCTCCAAATAACCCGGCACCGAGCCTGGCACGGCCGAATCAAGCAACGTGACCCGCCAGTTGCCGATATCCACCACCGGTTCGAGCAAAGCACTCTGCACCGCGGCCTCGGCCATGATCTGCGGCTCATCGTGATTACCGGGAATCCAGCGCGCCGGCGCATCGAGCTGGCGCGTCATGTCACGAAATTGCCGGTAGGACTCCAGCGTCCCGTCCTGGGACAGATCACCCGTTGCCAGGATCAAGTCAATCTGCGGCTGTTGCGCGCGCACCAGTTCGATGACCTTCTGCAGGCTGTCGCGGGTATTCATGCCCAGCAACGCGCCGTCCGCTTCGGCAAACAGATGGCTGTCGGAGAGTTGCACCAGCAACGCCGGATCGGCGGTGGTCAATGTGGATACGCTCGGCAAGGCGTTCTCCCAGGGCGTGATCACGGGGATGGGTAAGTGCCGCAATTATGCTGGGGGACGATCGAAAGGGGAAACCTGTGAACCTGACATAGTTCACAACTGCGCTTCACAACTAACGTACTACTTCGTATTCATGCCCCAGCGCCAGGCAATGGCTCAGCCATTCGCCCAGAAACATGTTCAACTGGGCCTTTTCGTCCGGCTGGTGCATTGAGGCGTTCGGGTAAGGATAGATGCCGCGAAAGCGTCGTGCATGTTCGGCGCTGACCACTTCGGCCATGCGCGCGTCGTGATAGACCTGCACTTCCAGTTGCGGCACCGGCAGCCAGGGCAGGCTGTGTTCCTGACGCACTTGCAGGGTCGTGGTGTAAGGACAGGTCAGCAGCACTTCCAGCGCCAGTACGCCGAGCATCTGGTCGCCATGGGTCACGGCGATACGCCGCGCGGCAGGCTCGCTGCGCATGTCCGGCAGCAGTCGCATCAGGCGTGCGTAGTTCGCCTCGCAGGACGCTTGCAGCCCCACCAGGTCCACCCGATAGCGATCGCGCAGCTTGTTTACGACCATAACCCCCTCACTTCAACGCGGTTCAAAGCCAGCCATTGCAAGGCAATGATGCTCGCCGCGTTGGCAATACGTCCATCGCGTACGGCTTGCAGGGCATCTTCGAAAGCCCAGACCGTGACGCGAATATCTTCTGCCTCTTCCTCCAGCCCATGCAGGCCGCCAACCCCGGTAGTGTCGCAACGCCCCAGGTACAGATGCACGAATTCGTTGCTGCCGCCCGGCGATGGAAAGTATTTGAGCATCGGCCAGAGCGCCCCGATTACCAGCCCAGCTTCCTCCTGCGCTTCGCGGTGAGCAACTGCTTCCGGCACTTCATCCTTGTCGATCAGACCAGCGACCAGTTCGATCAGCCACGGATTGTCGGTCTTGCCCATGGCACCGACGCGAAACTGCTCGATCAGCACCACTTCATCGCGCTGCGGATCGTATGGCAGCATGCAGACCGCGTCATGGCGAACGAACACTTCACGATTGATCTCGCGGCTCATGCCCCCGGCGAATAATTCGTGGCGCAAGTGCACGCGTTCGAGTTTGTAGAAGCCCTCGTAGCACTTTTCGCGCCGCACGATATCAACGGCGGTCGGAATGGCGTTGGCAAAATCCGTCATGACAATCCTCTTTTACTGCAAATCCTGTTCGAGGCTGCTTTTTTTCCTGGGCCTCGACTTCGCGCCATCCTAACGCGCCCGTGACGTTTGATGCAGCCCCTTTCCCGTCAGCGGGATGGACGGTGAGGGCGAAACCCACTCTAATTAGCTTAGTGGCGAACTGACTGCTTTGTTGAGAGTCGAAGCCGGTAACTTTTTGCCTTCCCCTGTTTCAGAAAGGACGCTCATGTCGCTTTTCAAAATCGCCTCCGTGGCCGCTATCGCCCTGACCCTGGGCGCTTGCGCGAGCCTGTTCCAGCCCAACTACCGGACGCCGCTGGAAACCACCCGCGACGCCTCCGAGCAACTCAAGCCCGGTTGCAGCAACCCGGATTGCCCGCTGGTCAACATCGACACCCTGCACTTTCCGGCCGAGCCTGCACTGGACGGCATCATCGAAAAACGCCTGCTGCAAATGACCCGCACCTCGCCCGACGCGCCGGTCGCTCCGACCCTGGCGGCCTATCGCGAAGAATTTTTGCGCACCGCCGGCCCACGCAACAGCAGTTATCTGCAGGCGAAGGTACGTGAGCAGCATGACGGCTTGGTGATCGTCGAATTGTCCAGCTACCTGGACACCGGCGGTGACCACGGCACCGCAGGTCGAGGTTTCATCAACTATTCGCGCCAGCAGCATAAAGTGCTGACGTTGTCGGACATGCTGGTGCCAGGGCAGGAAGACGCGTTCTGGAAAGCCGCGCAGGTGGCGCACAACAGCTGGTTGATCAGCACCAAACTCGATCAGGAACCGGAGTTCGTGAAGAGCTGGCCGTTCCAGAAAACCCGGAACGTGGCGCTGACCTACGGTGGGGTGATCCTCAAGTACGAAACCAGCACCATCGCGCCTTACGCGCTGGGCCACGTCGAACTGAAGATCCCCTACCCTCGCCTGAACGGCATCATCAAGCCCGAGCTGTTTCCCGGCCGTAACTGAAGGCCCGGCCCAGCACTAGCTGGAGCAACCCTGCCACTACCAGTGCCGGCAGGGTTGCACCGACATCCGGATACAGGTTGGCCAACAAATGATAGGTGCTGACCCCGCCCAGCCAGGCGAGCAGTGCCGGCCAGCGCAATGCGGCCGAGGCCACCTGGGCGCTACGCTTGCGCAGGATGAAGTGGTCAACCAGCACCACGCCGAACAACGGCGCAAACACCGAACCGATCAGCAGCAGGAA
This sequence comes from Pseudomonas sp. P4_C4, assembly GCF_056402055.1. Taxonomy (NCBI): domain Bacteria; kingdom Pseudomonadati; phylum Pseudomonadota; class Gammaproteobacteria; order Pseudomonadales; family Pseudomonadaceae; genus Pseudomonas; species Pseudomonas sp. P4_C4. The sequence goes on from NZ_JBFUID010000034.1 coordinate 61,794, forward strand.
GTTCTGGTACTGGGCCAACGGCGCCAGCAAGGCAATCAGCGTGCAGATAACGCCGATGGCCAGGGCCAGGTGTTCGACTTTGGCGCGCAGCAGAATCCCGCTGGACACCGCCGCCGAGTGAATATCGGCAAAGGCGTTTTCCGATTCATCCAGCAGAATCAGCAGCAGCGGAATCCCCAGGCCGGCCCCGGCCAGCGCCAGTAGCAAGGCATTGACTTCACCGCTCGGCGCGAACGCCAGGGTGTAGGCCACGCCCAGGCTCATCAGCCAGAAATTACCGATGAAGAAACCGATGGCGGTGCCACCGAAGACATTTTTCGCCCGCTTGCCGAAGCGCGAGTAGTCGGCGATCAGCGGCAACCACGAGAGCGGCATGGCAATGGCGATATCGAAACCCACGGCAAACGGCATCGAACCGTCACCGGCCTGGGCCCACAACGCGGCCAGGTCGGCCTTGGCAAACAGGTTCCAGGTCAGCCAGATGCACGCAGCCAGCAGCAACCAGATGCCCCATTTGCGCAGGATCTGCCGTACGAACGTCAATGGACCGCTAACGGCCAACAAAGTCGCCAGTGCGCCGAAGAATAGCGTCCACAGCACGGGATTGGACAGCAGGCTGCCTTCGCTGAAGGCCTTCGCACCCAGCAGGCTGGCGGCATCGCGCATGACGATGATTTCGAACGAACCCCAGCCGATCAATTGCAGCAGGTTCAGCACCGCCGGTAGGCTCGCGCCTTTGACACCGAGGCTGAGCTTGAGCGCGGCCATCGACGACAGGCCGGTGTCGCTGCCAATCACTCCGACCGCCGCCAGCAGCAGAACGCCGACCAGGGTGCCGAGAAAAATCGCCAGCAATGAACCGGAGAGGCCCAGGCCTGGCGCGAGCAATGCTCCGGTCTGCAACACCATCAGGCCGATGCCGAGGGAGAACCACAGGGAAAACAGATCACGACCGCCGAACACACGCTTGTCGGTCGGCACCGCGATATCGGGGGAGTAAGTGCTGGGTTGAATGCTCAAGGGTGTTATCTCAGAGGGGCATTTGTTGTTGTGTAGATCGCTATCGCCAGCAGGCTGGCTCCCACAGGGGACATGTGAACGCCACAGATCCAATGTGGGAGCCAGCCTGCTGGCGATGGGGCCTGTGCAGGCCCCACCCTTTCAGGTCAGATCAAACTTTCTGGTAAAGCTGACTGCCTTCCTGCTTGAAGCGCTCGGCCTGTTCGGCCATGCCTTGGGCAACGTCCACGTCGACCGCTTCGATCCGTTGGTTGGCCGCATACTCGCGGACTTCCTGGGTGATTTTCATCGAGCAGAATTTCGGCCCGCACATCGAGCAGAAGTGCGCGACCTTGGCCGAATCCTTCGGCAGGGTTTCATCGTGATACGAACGGGCGGTGTCCGGATCGAGGCCCAGGTTGAACTGGTCTTCCCAACGGAATTCGAAACGCGCCTTGCTCAAGGCATTGTCGCGGATCTGTGCGCCCGGGTGCCCCTTCGCCAGATCGGCGGCATGCGCGGCGATCTTGTAGGTGATGATCCCGGTCTTCACGTCATCCTTGTTCGGCAGGCCCAGGTGCTCCTTCGGCGTCACATAGCAAAGCATGGCGCAACCGAACCAGCCGATCATCGCCGCACCGATGCCGGAGGTGATGTGGTCGTAGCCCGGCGCGATGTCGGTGGTCAGCGGGCCGAGGGTGTAGAACGGCGCCTCGTCGCAGCACTCCAGCTGCTTGTCCATGTTCTCTTTGATCAACTGCATCGGCACGTGGCCCGGGCCTTCGATCATGCACTGCACATCGTGCTTCCAGGCGATCTTGGTCAGCTCGCCGAGGGTCTCCAGTTCGCCGAACTGCGCTTCGTCGTTGGCGTCGGCAATCGAGCCCGGACGCAGGCCATCGCCCAGCGAGAAGCTGACGTCGTAGGCCTTCATGATTTCGCAGATGTCTTCGAAATGGGTGTAGAGGAAGTTCTCTTTGTGGTGCGCCAGGCACCACTTGGCCATGATCGAACCGCCACGGGAGACGATGCCGGTCACGCGCTTGGCGGTCATCGGCACGTAGCGCAGCAACACGCCAGCGTGGATGGTGAAGTAGTCGACGCCCTGCTCGGCCTGTTCGATCAGCGTGTCGCGGAACAGCTCCCAGGTCAGGTCTTCAGCCGCGCCGCCGACTTTTTCCAGGGCCTGGTAGATCGGCACCGTACCGATCGGCACCGGCGAGTTACGGATGATCCACTCGCGGGTTTCGTGGATGTGCTTGCCGGTGGACAGGTCCATGACCGTGTCCGAACCCCAGCGAATGCCCCAGGTCAGTTTCGCCACTTCTTCTTCGATGGACGAACCCAGGGCGCTGTTGCCGATGTTGCCGTTGATCTTCACCAGGAAGTTACGGCCGATGATCATCGGTTCCAGTTCGGTGTGGTTGATGTTGGCCGGAATGATCGCGCGACCGCGGGCGATCTCTTCACGGACGAATTCGGGGGTGATGATTTTCGGCACGCTGGCGCCGAAGCTGTGGCCAGYGTGCTGCTGGTCCAGCAGGCCGGCGGCGCGGGCCACTTCGAGCTTCATATTTTCGCGGATGGCGACGTATTCCATCTCGGCGGTGATGATGCCTTTGCGGGCGTAGTGCATCTGGCTGACGTTGGCACCCGGCTTGGCGCGGCGCGGGTTGTTGACGTGGGCGAAGCGCAGCTTGGTCAGCTCCGGATCGGCAAGGCGCTCCTGGCCGAAATTCGAGCTCAGGCCGCTCAGGCGCTCGGTATCGCCACGGGATTCGATCCACGGCGAACGCACGTCGGCCAGGCCTTTGCGCACATCGATGATGACATTGGGGTCGGTGTACGGGCCCGAAGTGTCATACACCACTACCGGTGCGTTGACCTCGCCGCCGAAGTCGGTCGGCGTCACGTCCAGGCTGATTTCGCGCATCGGCACGAGGATGTCCGGGCGAGTGCCCTGAACATAGATTTTTTGCGAGCGGGTAAACGGCTGAACCGATTGCTGATCGACCTTGGCCGAGTCACTCAGGTTGGTGGCGATTTTTGCTTTTGTAGTCATCACGGGCTCTCCAGACACACATCCAGGCAGTGGATTTTTGTCGGAGCGAACCTGTAAACGAATGGACGCACGGGCGCTGGGAAAACCAGCTGTGCTGTGCTCAGTGCTCGAGGGGTGTTCGATTGTCGAACAACATCCCGGACGAAGCACAAGAGGACTCGCCGGGTGACGAGAAATCTTGTTCCCTACGCAGGCGCTAACCTGATCAGGTTCAACGGGATCCGAAATTATTCGATCTCAGCCTCATAGCAAGGCACCCCGACAAGAACCCGGCCAGTCTAGACACAACTGGCAAAGAACGCCAACCCCACGGCAAATACCATGATGAATGGCGTAATTACACGCAGTATCAGGATTGTTGCAGCCCCAATGCACAACTACACTCGCTACGCTGAGCCGGCATTGACGCTGTCAAAGCGGGGCCTTAGCCTTGGCGCTCAAATTACCTTCGTAATATCAATTCTAGGGATCGTCTATGCTGCGCAAACTCTCACTGGCCCTTGCCGTGTCTTGTGCGTCCAACGGAATGGCCTGGGCAGCAGATGCGCCCTTATCGACCAAGACGGACCTGGTCAGCGTTTATCAGGAAGCCGTCAACAACAACGCCGATCTGGCGGCTGCCATCGCCCAATACGGCGCGCAGAAAGAAGTCGTACCCCAGGCCCGCGCCGGGCTGCTGCCGAACCTCTCGGGCGGCGCAAATATTTCCGAGGTGCGTACGGATCTCGATCAGCCGTCCGCCACGTCCAACCGCGATGCTCATTCTTACCAGGCCACTTTGGCGCAGCCGCTGTTCCGGGCTGACCGCTGGTTCCAGTTCCAGGCCGCCAAGGAAGTCAACGAACAGGCCGCCCTGCAACTCTCGGCGACCGAGCAAAACCTGATCCTGCAAACCGCTAACAGCTATTTCAACGTGCTGCGCACCCAGGACAACCTGGCCTCGACCAAGGCCGAAGAAGCGGCGTTCAAACGCCAGCTCGATCAATCCAACGAGCGTTTCGATGTTGGTCTCTCGGACAAGACCGACGTATTGAACTCACAAGCCAGCTACGACACCGCACGTGCCAACCGCATTGTTGCGCAGCGCCAGGTGGACGACGCCTTTGAAGCATTGATCACCCTGACCAATCGCCAGTACAACTCGATCTGGGGCATCAGCCATAACTTGCCGATCCTGCCGCCAGTACCGAACGACGCCAAGGCCTGGGTCGAAACGGCGGGCAGGCAGAACCTCAATCTGTTGGCCAGCAACTATGCCGTCAGCGCCGCCGAGCAGACCCTCAAGCAACGCAAGTCCGGGCACTTGCCAACGGTTGACGCGATCGCCAAGTACGAGAAAGGCGACAACGACGCCCTGGGCTTCAGCAACCCGAACAACCAGCCCCTGCCGTACGGTGGCAACGTCGAGCAAACGACCGTTGGCCTGCAACTGAACATCCCGATCTACAGTGGTGGTTTGATCAACTCTCAGGTGCGTCAGTCCTATGCACAACTGGACCAGACCGAGCAGCAACGCGAATCCCTGCGCCGCAGCATCGTGGAAAACACCCGTGACCTGCACCGGGCGGTGAACACCGATGTCGAGCAGGTACAGGCGCGCAAGCAATCGATCATCTCCAACCAGAGCGCGGTGGAAGCGACTGAAATCGGCTATCAGGTGGGTACGCGAAACATCGTCGACGTGCTGGATGCGCAGCGCTCGCTCTACACCTCGGTGCGCGACTACAACAACACCCGCTACGACTACATCCTCGACAACCTGCGCTTGAAGCAACAGGCCGGTACGTTGAATCCCGGGGATCTGCAAACCCTGGCACGCTGGCTCAATCCGAACTACAACCCGGACAAGGACTTCCTGCCACCGGATCTGGCCAAGGCTGCGGCTGAGCAGTTGAAAGCGAGACCTGATCAGTAAAAGCAAAAGATCGCAGCCTGCGGCAGCTCCTACAGGATGAACATCAATCCCGTGTAGGAGCTGCCGCAGGCTGCGATCTTTTTCTGTCCGACCATTCGGTCTAACGCTCGATCAACCGCCCCAACCCGTCCAGCAACCGCTGCAATGCACCCTGATTGGCGCGCATCACGTTCAACCCGGCCTCTGCCATGCGCTGCGCATCTCGCGGCAGTTCGAACAGCCGTTGCACCGCCACCGCCAGCCCTTCGGCATCCTCCACTTCCTGCAACGCCCCGGCACTGCGCAACTGCGCGGCGATTTCGAGGAAGTTGAAAAGATGCGGCCCGCTCAATACCGGTTTAGCCAGGGCCGCCGGCTCCAGCAAGTTATGCCCGCCATTCGGCACCAGGCTGCCGCCGACGAATGCACTGTCCGCCAGGGCGTAGAGAAACAGCAACTCGCCCATGGTGTCGCCCAGCAGCACCGACGTATTCGCACTGATCGCATCGCCGCTGGAACGCCGGACCGTGGAAAAACCTTGTTGCTGGCACAACCCGTACACCGAATTGAAGCGTTCCGGATGACGCGGCACCAGAATCAGCAAGGCATCGGGGTGAGTGGCCAGCAACTGACGATGGGCCGCCAGCACCACCTCGTCTTCGCCGTCATGGGTACTGGCCGCGATCCACACCGGTCGTTCCAGCGCCTGCCATTGCCCGCGCAATTGGCTGGCGCGCTCAAGCAGTTGCGGGTCGATGGTCAGGTCGAACTTGATCGATCCGGTCACTTCGACGGTTTCCACTCGCGCGCCGAGATCGCGCAAGCGTCGGGCTTCGGCTTCGGTCTGCACCGCGAACAGGCTCATCTCGGCCAGCATCGGCTGGGTCAGCCTGGGGAACCGGCCGTATCCCCTGGCCGAACGCTCGGACAGCCGCGCATTGGCCAACGCCACGGGAATCCCGCGTTTGGCACATTGATGGATATGGTTGGGCCACAGCTCGGTTTCCATGATCACCGCCAGTTGCGGCTGGACCCGATCGAGGAAACGCCGGGCAGCGCAAGGCAGGTCATAGGGCAGATAACAGTGCTGGATGCGCGGCTCATTGGCGAACAGTGCCTGGATGCGTTCCGAACCGGTCGGGGTCATGCAGGTCACGGTGATCGGCAGATTCGGATAACGCGCCAGCAAGGCGCGGATCATCGGCGCGGCAGCAATGCTTTCGCCCACCGACACAGCGTGCACCCAGATGCCGCCCGGTTTCATCGTCGGCATCCCGTAGGAAAAGCGTTCGCCGATGCGCCTGGCATAGGCAGGCGCCTTGCGTGCGCGCAGCCAAAGCCGAATCGCTACCAATGGCAGCCCCAGATAAAACAGCGCGGTGTAGAGAGTTCTATTCATGGCGGCGGAGTTTATCGGCTTTTTTCGCCAATCGTCTGCAAGTGCACGGCAAAACGTTCGGCGAGCCAGCGCGCGGCCGGACCGAGCGGCTCATCCCGGCGCCATACCAGCTCCACCACCAGGGCCGGCGGGGTCCATTCGCTGACCAGTTCGACCATCTGATTCTGATAAGTCGGGTACTGCACCACGTGGCGTGGCAACCAGGCCCAGCCGAGGCCACGCACCAGCCATTCGGCCATCACATAGAAACTGTCGGCGCGCCAGACTTGCGGGCTGGCGGGATCACTGCCGGGATAAATGCTCGACTCCGTGGACATCAGCAACTGCCGATGTTGCGCCAATTGTTGGCTGTCCACTGCGCCTTTACGCGCCAACGGATGATCCTTGCCGCACACCGTGACCATTTCCACGCTGCCCAGCACCCGCCGTTCAAGTGCCTCGGGAATCTGATCGTGAAAGAACAGCAGCCCAAGATCGGCACGCCGCTCCACCAGCTTGCGCGCGACTTCGCCTTGGGCGGCGCTGGTCAGTTGCACTTCAAGACTGGGGAATTTGTCCGCCAGGGCCTCGAAGCTTTCGATGATCGGCTGATAAGGCATCGCTTCATCCTGCGCCACACGCAGTCGTGCCTCCTGGCCGCGCATCATCGCCAATGCCCGCCCGTTTAGCCGTTCGCACTGGCGCAACACCTCCCGCGCTTCGTCCAGCAAAGCGGTACCGGCTTCAGTGAGCTTCGGTTGACGCCCGCTGCTACGGTCGAACAGGCTGACACCCAGGTCTTCTTCCAGCAACGCTATCGAACTGCTGACCGCCGACTGCGCCTTGCGCTGATCCCGCGCCACGGCAGAAAACGAACGCTGCTCCGCTACGCTGACAAACAACTGCAGCTGCTCCAGATTCCATTGCATGCTCATGACTCAACCCATCTTCAAAACAGATAGGTAATGACTTTACCGCATCTGGCGAATCACTAGAATGCCGACCTCAGAGAGCAACACTTCACACGAGGATTGACCCATGACCGCTTACTACTACCTGGCCATTGCCATCTGCGCCGAAGTGATTGCCACTGTTTCGATGAAAGCCGTCAAGGGCCTCAGCACCCCACTGCCGCTGGTGCTGGTCATCCTCGGCTACGGCATTGCCTTCTGGATGCTGACCCTGGTGGTGCGTAGCGTTCCGGTGGGCGTGGCGTACGCCGTGTGGGCCGGCATGGGGATCGTGATGGTCAGCGTTGCAGCGCTGTTTATCTATGGGCAGAAGCTGGACGTGCCGGCGATGCTGGGGATGGCGTTGATTGTGCTGGGCGTCGTGGTCATCCAACTGTTCTCCAAAACTGCGGGTCACTAACATTTGAAACGCAATCCCCTGTGGGAGCGAGCTTGCTCGCGATAGCGGTTGTTCAGTCAACATTGATGCTGAATGCCATGCCGCCATCGCGAGCAAGCTCGCTCCCACAGGGTTACTCGTTGGCTCGAGAGTACTGGCGTCAGCCCCTCCAATCTTCGAGTCTGTATACTGCGCCCTCGTCTTGAACACAGAGGTCGCTGCATGCCATCCGTTATTTCCACCGACGTTCTGATTGTCGGCGCTGGTGTCGCCGGCCTCTGGCTGAACGCGCGCCTGCGCCGCCAGGGTTTTTCGACCGTGCTGGTGGAAAGTGCCAGCCTCGGCGGCGGGCAGAGTGTGAAGTCCCAGGGCATCATCCACGGCGGCGCCAAATACGCGCTGCATGGCGCCTTGACTGGCGCCTCGGAAGCCATCGCCGACATGCCGCGCCGTTGGCGTGAAGCATTGGCAGGGAATGGCGAGCTGGATCTGTCCGGCGTGCGCCTGCTGTCCGAAGCCCATTACTTGTGGTCCCCCGGCACCCTTGCCGGCAACCTCACCAGTTTCTTTGCCAGCAAGGCCGTGCGCGGTCGCGTCGATCAGGTCAAGGGCGAGCAATTGCCGCCAGCCCTGCAAGACAAGCGCTTCAAGGGCAAGGTCTATCGCCTGGCGGAACTGGTGGTCGATGTGCCGAGCCTGATCCAGCGCCTGGCCGATCTGGCGGGAGATGGTTTGCTCGCCGGGCAGAGAATCGAGCCGTTGCTGGAAGGTGGCGTGCTGGTCGGCCTGAAGGTGGATGAGCGCGAAATCCGTGCCCAGCGCATCGTCCTGAGCGCCGGTGCCGGGACGGCGGCATTGCTTGAAGCACTGGGTCTGAGCCAGCCCGCCATGCAGCGCCGTCCGTTGCACATGATCATCGCCAAGGGGCCGAGCCTCAAACCGCTTTACGCCCATTGCCTGGGTGGCGGCACCAAACCGCGTATCACCGTGACCACGCACCCGGCGGCGGATGGCCAATGGGTCTGGTACCTGGGCGGCGATATCGCGGAATCTGAAGGCGTGGCCCGTGAGCCCGCCGAACAGATCGCCACCGCACAGAAAGAACTCGGCCAATTGCTGCCATGGATCGACCTGAGCACGGTGCAATGGGCGACCTTGCGCGTGGATCGCGCCGAACCGCTGCAATCAGGCCTGACGCGTCCCGACAACGCCTTTGTGGCCGAGGAAGGCCGCCTGCTGGTGGGCTGGCCGACCAAGCTCGCCCTGGCGCCGGACTTCGCCGACCGCGTGATCGCCAGCCTGACCCGCGACGGTATCCAGCCAAGCCACCCGGCAGCATTGCCTGAACTGCCGAAGCCGCCGATGGGCGTACCGGCCTGGGAGCAACTGCTGCCATGAGCCAACCGACCCTGCACGACCGGCATCGCCCGCTGGGCAGTACCGGCCTGATGGTTTCACCCTTGGGCCTGGGCACGGTGAAACTGGGCCGCGACCAAGGGGTGAAGTACCCCAACGGCTTCCGGATTCCCGATGACGTTGAAGCGCGCATGCTGCTCAAACTCACCCGCGACCTGGGCATAAACCTGATCGACACCGCCCCGGCCTATGGTCGCAGCGAAGAACGCCTCGGTCCGTTGCTGCGCGGTCAGCGTCAGGATTGGGTGATTGTCAGCAAGGTCGGTGAAGAGTTTGCCAACGGCCAGTCCCGTCACGATTTCAGCGCCGCACACACTCGAATGTCGGTGGAACGCAGCCTGCAACGTCTTGAAACGGACTTCATCGACCTGGTGCTGGTGCACTCCGATGGTAACGACCTGGCGATCCTCAATGACTGCGAAGTCTACGAGACCCTCGCCGCGCTCAAGGCCGAAGGCAAGATTCGCGGTTTCGGCTTTTCCGGCAAAACCGTCGACGGTGGCCTGAAGGCACTGGAGCAAGGCGACTGCGCGATGGTCACCTACAATCTGAACGAACAAAACGAGAAGGCCGTCATTGACTATGCTGCTGCACACGGCAAAGCCATTCTGGTCAAAAAAGCCCTCGCCAGTGGTCATGTCTGCCTGAGTCCGGGCGTGGATCCGGTGCGCGCCAGTTTCGAATTGTTGTTTGAACATCCGGGTGTTGCCAGTGCTATTGTCGGGACCATCAATCCGCTGCACCTCGCCCACAATGTCGCGACCGTTGCCCAGGTCCTACGTAGCCACTGACGCCGCCCACGCGGCCTTAAGCAGGAGCCGACATGTCGCGTACGCTCATCAGAAAGAACCCGAGCAACTTCAAGACCCTGCCGTTATTCGTCGAAGCGACCCCCGAAGGCCTGACTTATCAGAGCGTCGGCAGGCCGCTGAATTTCTCCCAGACCCTGCAACGTCGTCGGCCGGTGACGGTCGGCGACAGCGAACGGTTTGCCCTGGAGCTGGCCAACCTCGGGGTTTCGGTGCGCCTGACCCTGCATTGGCAGAATCGCGATTATTGGGTGCTGGTGCGCCAACGCCGGCAGGACCGTGGCGATGTGGTGCTCAAGCTGATCTCCGGCTACGTGCCGGCCCATGAGCTGAACCTGCCCTTGCACACGGCGATCCAGGAAATTGCCGAAGAATGTCTGCTGGAAACTCCGGAAGGCTGGCTCGGTGGGCGGTTCAATGACACCTGGCTGCCGACGCCCTACTCGGCCGCCCTGCATTACCGTGAAGCCCTGCCGTTTCGCTTGTCGCCACTGTCCGGCTCGGCGCGGCCGGTACGTTGCGCCAACCTGATGCTGATAGAGCGCCCGCGGGCTTACGTGCATTTGCCAACGGCGTCACTGCAACTGATTTACGACTTGCGCCTGGACGTTCCCAGGGAAGCCAAATCCCTGAGCCTGTTCCATGTCGATGAAAGACTGGAAGGCGATCAACTCGTCGCCCGCCTCGACCGCAAGCGCCCCGATCTGTACTTGATGCCCTTGCAGGACGGCCACCCGATGGCTGAGCTCTACACCTTGAAAAAGGATCAGCTGTACCCGGCCAGCACGCGCGGACTATACCTGGCCGAGAGTTTCGCCCAACAGGAAGGCTGGCTGGTTCGCGACGAGCGAATTCGCTGGAAGGACTGGGTGAGGCAGCAGGGTCTGACCCCGCCAGGGAAGGATTCAGGCCTGGCGCGGTTGCGCGGCAAGGCCAAATTGCTGCTGAAGAAAATCGTGCCGCGTAAAAAGGTAAGCTCTTAAACGCAAAAGATCGCAGCCTGCGTACTCCATGCAGGAGCTGCCGCAGGCTGCGATCTTTTGATTTTACGATCCCCAGGCTACCGGAAAAGATCGCAGGCTACGCCAGCTCCTACGACTTGCGGATCTTCTCGACAATCGCCGTGGTCGAGCTGTTTTCCACCAGCCCCAGCACTTTCACGGTACCGCCGTAGGCCGTCACGATGTCCGCGCCGACCACCTGGTCGATCCCATAGTCGCCGCCCTTGACCAGCACGTCCGGCTTGACCGCGCTCAGCAGGTTTTCCGGAGTGCCTTCCGAGAAACTGATGACCCAGTCCACCGCACCCAGACCGGCCAGTACCGCCATGCGCCGGTCGACACTGTTGATCGGACGGCCCGGCCCTTTCAGGCGGCTGACCGATGCATCGTCGTTGATCGCGACGATCAGGCGATCGCCCTGGGCCCGTGCCTGTTCCAGATAGGTCACGTGACCGGCGTGCAGGATGTCGAAGCAACCGTTGGTGAACACGATCCGCTCGTTGTGCGCGCGGGCATCGTCGACCGCCAGCAACAGCTGCTCAAGGCCCAGCACTCCACGCTCGGAACCTTCCTCACGCTGAATCGCACGACGCAGTTCCGGCGCACTGATGGCCGCCGTACCGAGTTTGCCGACCACGATACCGGCCGCCAGATTGGCCAGAGCCACCGCGTGAGGCAGTTCTTCGCCAGCGGCCATCGCGGCCGCCAGAGTGGATATCACCGTATCGCCGGCACCGGTCACGTCGAACACTTCACGGGCACGGGCCGGCAAGTGCAGCGCCGGGTGATCCGGACGCAACAAGGTCATGCCGTGCTCGCCACGTGTCACCAGCAAGGCACCGAGGTCCAGGTCGTGCATCAACTGCGCGCCCTTGCTCACCAATTCGTGCTCATCGGCGCAACCACCGACGATGGTTTCGAATTCGTTGAGATTCGGCGTGATCAGGCTCGCACCGCGGTAGATCGAGAAATCCTTGCCCTTGGGATCGGCCAGCACCGGAATGCCACGGGCACGGGCGGCCTGGATCAGCGCCTGATGGTTTTTCAGCGCGCCTTTGCCGTAGTCGGACAGCACCAGCACCTTGATGCCTTCGAGTAACTCATCGACCTGCACGGCCAGCGCCAGCGCGTCAGTGGCGAAGGGTTCTTCGAAGTCGATACGCAGCAATTGCTGGTGACGGCTCATGACCCGCAGCTTGACGATGGTCGGCTGGTGCGCAATGCGCTGGAAGATGGCCCGCACGCCGGCGCCCTTGAGGCTGTTGACCAGGCTGTTGGCGGCTTCATCGTCGCCGGTTACACCGACCAGCGAGGCCGGGGCCCCCAGGGCGGCAATGTTCAAGGCAACGTTGGCAGCGCCGCCCGGACGGTCCTCGATGTGATCGACCTTGACCACCGGCACCGGCGCCTCAGGAGAAATCCGTGAGGTACCACCATGCCAGTAACGGTCGAGCATGACATCGCCGACCACCAAGACGGGGGCTTGATCGAATCGCGGCATGGACAACTTCATGGTGCAACCCACATACAGAATGAACAGGGGCGCGATATTAACACAGGGTTGGTGTCGGCTTGTGCGGTGGCTGCAACCGGATTATTCGCCGGGCTTTATTGCTCGTTTTTTGAGCAAAAAAAACGCCAGACGACGGCACGCGTCGCTCATTTCCATCGCCTGCGTATCGATATCACACTCCGCATGCAGCGGCACCTCGTAGGGACTGTCGATGCCGGTGAAATCCTTGATCCGGCCTTCCCGGGCAGCCCGATACAAACCCATGGGATGAATTCCGGCTTGGTCAAGAAGCGTAAAGGTCTGGATACAAATCACCGGACGCGTTGCACGTCGGGTGCGCGAAAGGGCGAGCCAGGCTCGCCCTTTCGCGGTCAGGCGATGTCTTCGGCCGGGGCGTCGAGGCCCATCGCGTTGAGGCGCGAGTAGTAGCCGTTTTGCGCCAGCAGTTGATCATGGGTGCCGCGCTCGACGATTTTCCCCTGATCCATGACCAGGATCAGGTCGGCCTTCTCGATGGTCGACAAGCGGTGAGCGATCACCAGCGTGGTGCGACCTTTCATGACCTGATCCAGGGCTGCCTGAATATGCCGCTCGGACTCGGTATCGAGTGCCGAAGTCGCCTCGTCGAGAATCAGCAGCGGAGCATTCTTCAACAATGCCCGGGCAATCGCCAGGCGCTGGCGCTGACCACCGGACAGCAGCACACCGTTTTCCCCAACCTGGGTGTCCAGGCCTTCAGGCAACTGAGCAATGAAGTCCATTGCATAGGCATCCTTGGCCGCCTTTTCAATGTCTTCACGGGGTGCGCCAGCCAGGTCGCCATAGGCGATGTTGTTGGCCACGGTGTCGCTGAACAGGGTCACGTGCTGGGTCACCTGGGCGATATGCTGACGCAGGTTCAACAGTTTGTACTGTTCCACTTCGACGCCATCGATGAGGATTTCGCCCTTGTCGTGGTGATAGAAACGCGGAATCAGGTTGGCCAGGGTCGACTTGCCGCTGCCCGAACGTCCCACCAGCGCCACCATTTGCCCGGGCTCGACCGAGAAACTGATGTCATTGAGCACCTGACGCTCGGTGTCAGGGTACGTAAAGCTGAGGTTGCGCACGTCCAGGCGACCGCTGACGACGTCACGCTCGACGGTGCCGGTATCGACTTCAGGTTCGACATCCAGTTGTTCAAAGATACTTTCGGCACCGGCCACACCCTTCTGGATGGTCGAGCTGACTTCGGACAGCTGGCGAATCGGCTTGGGCAGCAGGCCGGCCAGGGTGATGTAGGCCACCATGTCGCCGGCGGACGCATCGCCACGCAGGAACAGCACCAGGAACATCAGCACGGCCATGGCGGTGTAGATCACCAATTGCAGTAGCGGCGTGTAGATGGCGCCGGTGCGGGTCATGCGCAATTGCTTGTCGGTGTTGCCCTGGCTGGCGTCGAAGAAGCGTTTCTCTTCGTACTTTTCACCGCCGAAGCTGCGCACCACGCGATAACCCTGGATCGTTTCGGACGCCACATGCGTCACGTCCCCCATGGCCAGCTGGATTTTCTTGCTCTGCTTGCGGAATTTCTTGCTGGCGGTGCGCACCATGATGGCGATCAGCGGCAGGATGGCGACCATGACCAGCGTCAGGCGCCAGTTCATGAACAATAGCGAGGCAAACAGGAAGATCACCGTCATGCCTTCACGAATTACGACCTTGATCGCATCCGTTGCCGCCCCCGTGACCATGGTCACGTTGAAGGTGATACGTGAAATCAGGTGCCCCGAGTTATGCTTGTCGAAATACCGGTTTGGCAACACCAGCAGGTTGTTGAACAACTGCACCCGCAAGTCATGGACCAGGCCCAGGGAAACCTTGGCCAGGAAGTAGTTGCCCAGGTACGACCCCAATCCCTGCCACGCAGCGATCAGGATGATCAACAACGGCACCGCCTGCAGCAGTTGCAGATCCCGCAGGTAGGGCACGGTTGGAAACAGCGCCGCTTCAGGGTTGGACAGACCGTCGACGAAGTACTTGAGGATGTAGCCCAGCATTGGCTGTGTAGAAGCGAAAATCAGAAAACCGACGATGCTGATCAGGAACAGGCTGATGTACGGCCGGACATAGCCGAGCAGACGGAAGTAGATTTTCAAGCTCGATGGGCTTGCGCAGAGACTGGAGTCGGTCATATCACGCGATTGTCGATAAAAAGGACGCTGACTTTAGCACAGCTTCCCCAGGGTTCTGGCAATCGCATACAGTCTGTGTATTGTGGCGCGTCAAATAGCCACCAAATGTCCCTGCCTTGGTACGCTCGCTCAATTCAGGAATAAGTTACTCAGCATGCAATTAAACGCGTTGAACAGCACGTCCAATAGAATCTTCGATTTCATTTGCTTGTGGATCCTTCCGCTCGGTTATTTATTGCTGCTTTGTGCACTGTTTTTCCTGCCAGGGCGCAGTGTGCATCACAAGCTTTACTATGGCCTGTTCAGCATTCCGGCACTGATTGCGCTGTGCCTGCGTCCGCGGCTCAGCAAAGAACTGCTGCACGAACCGATCGTCATTGCAGCCCTGTTGTTTCTGGCGTGGGCACTGCTCAGCCTGTGCTGGGGGCCAGGCAACGACATCGACTTTGGTCAGTTCAAACCGCCATTGCATACCCTGTTTCTGTTCGTTGGCTGCTACCTGCTGGTGCGCTATCGCAGCGAAATCATTCAGCCCCTGCTGTTCTGCGCCGCGATTGTGGCGCTGGTCGCCACTGTCTACAACCTGTACAGGTTCGGTCTGATCTACCAACCGGAAATGCGCCTGATCGGAGTAGGTGCGTTCGACAATCCACTGCTCAGCTCCCACGTTTTCGGCTTTTTCTGTACCTACTGGCTGAGCCTGAGCATGACCTGCAAGCGACACCAGGTACTTTGGTTGAGCATACCGGCGATGGCGATCATGTTCGCCGCCGTCCTGGCCACCGGCTCCAGGACCCCACTGGTTGCACTGACGCTGGCTGCGCTGTGGCTGTGTTACATCTGCTGGAATCGACGCCCGGTCTTCATGCTTGGTTCCATGCTCATTGCAGGAACGGCGACTTTCGCGTTGTTCGCGGACAAGATCTTCGAAAGAGGCAGTTCCTTCCGTATCGAACTCTGGCAATTGGCCCTGGACAGGATCGCTGAACATCCATGGATCGGGCACGGCTACAACGCCGGACTGAGCCTGGACCCCGGCGCCGGCTACCTCCTTCAGGAGCCCCATAGCTTCGCCCTGGGCGTGCTCTACTACGTCGGCATTATCGGCCTGCTGCCATGGCTGTTCTTCCTTGCGTGGAGCTTCATCAGCAGCCGGCGCCATCGCGTGCAACCGCTGTTTATCATTGCCTCCGCCTGGCTGGCCTTCGGTATCGGTGCAGGCCTGACCGAAGGTGGCGGGATTATCTCTCGCCCCAAGGAGCACTGGTTCCTGCTGTGGATCCCGTTGGCACTGATTGCCGCGTTGAGCATCAAT
This sequence comes from Pseudomonas sp. P4_C4, assembly GCF_056402055.1. Classification (NCBI taxonomy): domain Bacteria; kingdom Pseudomonadati; phylum Pseudomonadota; class Gammaproteobacteria; order Pseudomonadales; family Pseudomonadaceae; genus Pseudomonas; species Pseudomonas sp. P4_C4. Next base: position 77,705 of record NZ_JBFUID010000034.1, read on the forward strand.
CAACGGGCCAGGCGCCTGCTGGACATGCCAATCAAGACCGCGACGCCAAGCGCCCTGCAACAGCTGACTGTCGATGCCCGGGTCATCGAAGAAGATGGTTTGGGCCCCAAAGTCCTGCGCCTGACCGATGGCAGCTTTCTCAAGCTGTTCCGCCGTCGCCGCTGGTACACCTCGGGCAGTTTCACGCCCTACTCCGATCGTTTTGCCGTCAACAGCGTGCAACTGCGCAGCATGGGCATCCCGACACCGCACATCCTCGACCTCTACCGGTTCGAAGACGGCAGCACCGCTGTGCACTACTCTCCCTTGCCGGGCAACACGCTGCGCCAGATCCTGCAAGGCATCACCGCCCCGGCGGTGCGCCAGGCACTGGTGGAGCGCTTCGGCAAATTCATGGCCCAACTGCATCAGCAAGGGGTCTACTTCCGCTCCCTGCACCTGGGCAATGTGCTGGTGCTGGAGGACGGCGAGTTCGGCCTGATCGACCTGGCCGACCTGCGAATTTACCCTTCATCGTTGAGCCCTTCGCTGCGGCGGCGTAATCTGCGCCACATGCAACGCTACGCATCAGATCGGCACTGGCTGTTCGAGGATCACTTCGAAGCGCTGCTGCAGGGATACGCCGCGGCGGCTTCGAAAGCCGACGTGGATAATTTGCACAGACACGTGCTGGCCGGGAGTCCTTCGGCCCAGGCTCACTGATGATAGAAACCAACCCCCTTATCGCGATGATGGCCTACCTGCTCGCCATCGCGACCGCTGCGCTACTGTTGCACCGCGTGCCGAGATTCACCCGACAGCTGGAGCATTGCGGCGAAAGCCGCTTTGCCGGCATCGACGGCTTACGCGGGTATCTGGCCTTCGGCGTGTTCGTGCACCACTCGATCATTACCTGGATCTTTCTGCAAACCGGCGTGATCGATTTTCCGCCGAGCAACTTCTACTCGCAGCTCGGCCAGGGTAGCGTCGCCCTCTTTTTCATGATCACCAGCTTTCTGTTCTGGGACCGCTTGCTCACCCACGGGCGGCAACACGACTGGCTGGCATTTGCGGTATCTCGGCTATTTCGCCTCTACCCGCTCTACCTGCCGCTGATGTTGACCGTGTTTGTCTGTGTGTTCTATTTGCAGGACTGGGAACTCAAGGACTCCGGCACCCAGCTCATTGGCCAGACCCTGGCCTGGCTGATCTTCGACCGGCCAGACGTCAACCAGTACCACCAGACCGGCATGCTGATCTCCAACGTCACCTGGACGCTGGGGTATGAAGTGTTTTTCTACCTGGCCCTGCCACTGGCCGCCATGGTGTTCATTTATCGCGGCGGCTGGATGCAGACAGTGCTGTGCCTGATCGGCATCTACACCCTGTACCAGGTGGTCGGCTGGGAACACTCGCTGAAGAAGCACTACCTGGCCAGTTTCCTCGGTGGCATCGCTGCGGCGTACTGGGTTCGCCGTCCACAATGGGTCGCCTGGAGCCTCTCTCCGCTGGCGGGCATCATCGCCCTGCTCGCATTGGCGATCGCCTTTACGGCGTTCAACCGGGCATTCAATCCGGGAGCGCTGCTGCTGCTTTCACTGTTTTTTGTGATTGTGGCGTCCGGCAACACCTTGTTCGGCGCCCTGAGACCACGCAGCATTCGCTGGCTAGGGGAAATCAGCTACAGCACGTATTTGCTGCACGGTTTCGTGCTCTGGATACTGGTGCAGCGACTGCCGCCGGTATTGCATCTTGACGCCAGGGAAGTGTGGGTCTTCCTGCCGTTGCTGGCCGTGTGCAGTTGCCTGCTGATCATCATCAGCAGCCTGACCTACCTGCACATCGAAAAGCCCGGTATCAATGCCGGCAAGAAAACCCTGCACTGGTTACGCCAGAACAGGAAACCGAGGAAAGAACTTTTGGAGGAGACGGTTCAACAACGTTGAGCAATCGAGGCATGTCACCGCGAACAATGCCACGTCGTCCACCCCCCTTGAATCCAGCCTATGGCTCAGTCTTTCTCCAACCGTGAGAAATACATCCGGCCCAACCCACGCCAGGTTTTCTTGCTCCAGGCCTTGAACGGAATCTGCGCCAGCAACTCCCGCGCCAGCTTGCGATCACGATTGGCGGTCTTGAGGAACATGGAATTGAGAAACTTGTAGCGCACCTCGTCATACAGCGGGTGATCGCTGAAGAGCGCGTAGGTGCGCAGGATGCTGTCGATCATGAAGCGGTGGTTCTTGTAGGAGTTGGTGGCGTGCTTGCGATAACGCGCCATCAACACATTCAGACCGTCGATGAAGTAACCGGCATGGGTCACCTTCAACTCGATCAGCAAGTCTTCCAGGCGAATGGTCGGGTCGAAACCGCCCACCTTGTCCAGAGCTTCGCGACGAATCATCAGCGTGGGTGCCGGTGGATAGGGCTTGCGCTCCAGGAACATGTCATCGAAGTCCAGGCGACGGAACGGCACATCCCGGCGCTGGCGCTTCTCGGGGTAGAGATTGCCGTCGGCATCGATCAGTTCGATGTTGCCGGCGCAAATGCCGACCTCGGGTTTGCCGTCCATATGAGCGACCTGGGTGGCGATTCGCTCCGGCAGCATGATGTCATCCGAACCGAACGGCACGATCAGGCTGCCCTTGGCCCGGGCAATCGCACCATTGAGGGTGTTGGTCAGCCCCTGGTTTTCCTGCACCCGGAAATCGAAACCATGGATGACCTGCAGCGCCTTGATCCGCTCGACGCTGTCATCTTTCGAGCCATCGTCGACCACCAGCAACTCGATGTTCTGATAGGTCTGGTTGAGGACGCTGAGAATGCTTTCCTCGATGTAAGGGGCATGGTTATACGACGCGATGATGACCGTGACGATGGGTTGCGCGTCGTTCATGGCTGTTCCTTGCGGGCCTGTTCCAGGCCGGAGTCGATCAGATTGAGGTATTCCCGACGGAACTCCTCGATGTCATGGTGTTGCTGCAGATAACGGAAGGCCTGCTCACCCTTGGCCTTGAGCTCGTCATCCGACAGCCCGAGGTAGGTGTCCAGCGCCGCCTGCAGCGTCGGCACATCCTTCGGTGTAATCGCCAGGCCACCGGCGCCCTCGATGAGCGGCAACATGGCCGGCACGTTCGAGGCAATCACCGGCAAATGCCCGCTCATGCCTTCAAGCAGCGCCAGCCCGAGGCCTTCGGCCAGGGAGGGCATGGTCCAGATATCGAAAGCGCGAATGTACTGCAGGGCGATTTCCTTGAACCCCAGCAAATGGGCACGACCGCTGAGACCGAGGCGGTCGATTTCCGCGGCCAGGCGCGACTCTTCGCGGCCGGCACCGATGATCGCCAGTTGGGTATTCGGGTATTTGTCCTTGAGCGCGGCAAAGGCCTGCAGCAAATAGATATGGCCCTTGACCGGCACCAGTCGCCCCAACGCACCGATCAACCGCACCGACGGATCGATGCCCAACAGTTCACGGGCCTTTTCACGACTGTGTTGCAGACCTTCGGCTTGCTCGATGTCGATGGCGTTGGTGATGGCGTAGGTATTCTGGTCGGTGAAGCCACAGTCACAGTCCAGCAGATACTGTTTCACTGCAGGCGACACGCCAACGAAGCGCCAGTGACGATCAATCAGGCGCTGGGTCTGGCGGCGACGGTAAAAGCGGTCGTACTCGCCAAAGCCGTGGGAAATGCCAATGCACAACGACACTTTCAACCAGCGGTTGAGCGCCAGCATCATGTTCACCGGTTTGAAGCGGTTGCAGATCACCACATCGAATTTTTCCCGGCGGCAGAACTTGTACAGCTGCCACATGGCCCGCAGGCGCATGCCCTTGAGGGACTTGTCGGAAAACTCGAAGTACACCGAACGGTCGGCTCGGCTCACCGCTTCGCCCGGCCCGGGTTTGCCACGCAGAAACGCGGCGGTCACTTCATAGCGATCACTGGGCAGGGCCTTGACGATTTGCTCCGCGAGGTCGGCGAAATCATGGGCTTTGACGTTGTAGTCAGGCTGCAGCTGCAGGACCTTTGACCGCTGACTCATAACTCTCCCCGCTGAGAAACATTGCCTGGTGTGTGCTTGAGGGACCACAAAAGCTCGTGGCGCCGGACTGCCTTGCGAAAGAATTCGTTCTGGCCATAGGTGGGCAGCAAGCGGCCGGCCAACAACCGTTGGATCAGCCGACGCAAGCGACGCTTGAACGGCATCGCCGGTTGCAGGTCGTGCATCATGCCCAACGCCATGGCTTTGTCTCGCTGTTGCTCCAGCGGCATCGGCAGGCAATAAGGCTGCATCGGCCGGGCCGAATCGAAGGCAGGCGGCAAGGCGATGCCATCACCGGTATCGCCCATCGGCCAGCGGTCGTTGTCGTGCAGGTGGTTGGCATAGCCCAATAGCGTGGCCGGCTGCCAGTCCAGGCCTTGCAAGGCTTCGAGGACTGCCGCCTGGGCGCAGACATGATCGGGATGCGGATCGAGGGTCGGATGCGGCAGGACGATGACCTCGGGCCGGGCCCGCAGCAGCAACTCACGCAGATCCGCCAGAAGATTGTTCCAGGTCGGCGCGCCATCGGCATCGCCAGGCAGCGCGAAAGGATTCAACCGGCGGAACAGCCGGGTGTCGCTCATATCCGCCTCCCGCGATCCCGCCGCCACGGCAGGCGCGGCCTGCATGTTCGCCAGTTGCAGACAGAAGTAACCCAGTTGCACACAGTGAGCCTCGGGCACACCGGCCCAACGTGGCACGGCGATGCTGTCCCAGGTGCGCAGACGGCCTTTCAAGCGGGCCGCATCGACCTTGTTCAGGCCCATCTGCTGATAGTGTTCGGCTTCGATTTCACCCGCTGTCAGCGTGACGATCCAGGTTTCGTCGGCCTGGCTGTACAAACCGTAGGCCGCCAGCTCGGCGTCATCGGCGTGGGGGGCGATGACCATCACCCGCTGACGCCGGTAATCCGGATGTTCGAACGCCCACAGCACGGGCTCACCAAACACGCGACAGAAGCGCCCGCGCAAGCGCAGGTCACCGCGCGACAACGCCTGAGCCTGACCACTGAGATTGAGGTAACGCAGGCCGTTCACGCCCCGTTCGAAGGTTTGTCGGTCAGGGTTTTCGCCACCCGCCAACTCCACCACCGGATCGATAAATCGTCCCAGCCAGGTGCTCTTTACCCGCAGGGCCAGCACCAGCGTCGCGTCGTCGACCAGCATCACGCCCTCGTCCAGCCGCAAATGTTCACCGCTCAGGTGCACCTTGGGTTGTGGCGTGTACGGGGGAAAGCTGTACTGGTAATCGTCTTTCGCTGAGTAGAACAGATGGTCGGCAAACCAGGCTTCGTGGGCAATCCAGCCCAGAACCGCCAGCACCAGCGGCAACCACCAGGCCACCAGAACACCGATGACGATCAACAACGCCAGTGCAATCAACAGGCCTATGCGTTTATTGCGCCGATGGCGCTTGAGCAGTTGCTGTTTGCGGCTCATGGCTTGGCTCATACAGTGAAGACCGGCACGGGGTTGCACCAGCGATCCTTGTATTCACGGTCGGCGCGACCGAAGGAAAAGCGCAACGGTTTGTCCTGCGCCCGGGCATGCTCCCAGGCGCTTTGCGTATTGAGGAAACTCAGCACGCTGCCGGGGCTGAACTCACGGGTTTGTGGATCGACCCCGCCGTTGATGTACTCGACACTGATCCACTGCGTGGTTTCTACGCGGTACACCAGTTGAATCGCAATCGGCGCATCGTTGAGGAAAATCACCGAACCGATCAGCAACTCGCGCAGCAACTCGATGACATCAGCCATGCGCTCGGCACCCGTCGCCGGGAAACCCCAGCGGCGCTGGAACAGGTCGCAGTAAATCGCCGCCAGATCGAAGCTGGAAAATTCGGACACCGGTCGAACCACGCCACCGGCCTCTTCCAGCAAGCGCAACTCGCGGCGCTGGTTATAGCGAAACTTTTTCGACAGCTCTTCGGGGGTACGGGCCATGGCCAGTTGCTCGGTCTGCAACCTGATGCCAGTGAAACGGCCTTCGTTCAGCGCCGACAGATACCGCGCGCGATGGCGCAATGGCACCTGGGCATCGGCAGCGGCCGGCAGGATGATCTCGGCGTTGCCCAGATCGAACAGACCTTTTTTGCCGCGACGCTTGAGCACGTCCTTGGACAAGGCCAAGTCGCGGCCCCAGGTCGGGATCGCCGCCTTGACCTCATCGCCCTGCACCCAGGCCAGGTAACGCACCGGAATGTCAGCCAGTTGCGCCAGCCGCTCGACCACCATGGGATGAGTCGCGACACTGCCGCCATAACGTTGCCAGGTTTCGGCGTATGTCGAGCCGTCGACTACCGCCCAGCCACGCTCGCGCCAGCCTTGAAATCGGTTGAGCATCAGCCCCTCTGTGCCAGTTCGGTAACATGCGGCAAATGCCAGAAAGCATCGCGTACCGCGCAATCGGAGAAGCGTTCGCGCAGGCGCTCGAGCATTAACTCGGCACACTGTCGGCGTTGCTGATCATCCATGCCAGCCAGATGTTGCAGCCCTTGGGCCAGACGCTCGGCATCGCCCAACGGGAACAGGATGCCCACGCCTTCGACCACTTCTTTCGCTCCGCCGCACGCCGTTGCGAGCAAAGGTACACCAGCGGCCATGGCCTCCAGCAGCACCATGCCGAACGGTTCGTGATCGGAGCTCAGGGCAAACACATCGAAGGCCCGGAAGTAGTTGCGCGCATCAGGCACCTGACCGAGAAACAGAACCCGGTCACCGATACCCAGCTCCCGGGCTTGAGCCTTGAGGTTTTCCTCCAGACGCCCCTTACCGAGAATCACCAGTTGACTGTTGGCCGGCAACCCCGGCAACGCCTCGGCGAAACCGTGCAACAGCGTGGCCTGGTCCTTGTCCGGATGCAGCCGTCCGACGTTGCCGACGATCCAGGCATCCGCCGCCAGCCCGAGAGTTTCCCGGGCCTCGCGAGCCAACACCTGCGAGGCTTGCAAGGCATCTACGTCGATACGGTTGTACATGGTCTGGATCCGCGAAGCCGGCCACTTCGGCAGGCAATTGCGCATGTCGTCGCGCACGGCGTCGGACACACCGAGCAGACTCAAACGCTTGCGGAAAATATGCGCGAACAGTTTGCGGCTACCACGCTTGTAATCGTCAAAAGCGTGATGCACGCCAATCACCGGCAACGACGTGCCGAGCAAGGCGATATAGATCGGCTTGAAGCGGTGAGCAATGCAGAAACTGAAGTTGCGCGACGCGACGATCTTGCGCAGATCGCCGATGGCACCCAGCTTCAGGCCACGAATGGCCTTGGAGCTGTACTCCATGAATAGCACTTCATCGGAAGCACAACCCGCGGCGACTTCGGCATCGGCAACTCCGGTGAGAAACACCGTGGTCACTCGATAACCGGTCCCCGCGAACAGGCTGGCGTACTGCCGTGCGCAGTCCAGGAACGGCCCGTCATAGCCGTGGCAGAACTGCAGCACATGGCGTTCAGCCGAACGTGTCATAGGCGTTCGCGCCCTCTTTGACCACYAGGATGTCTTCCATGATCAGATACTGTAGATCCGAACCRAAGAACATGTTCAGGGCGTCGGTCGGCGAGCAGATCATCGGTTCGCCGCGACGGTTGAGCGAGGTGTTGAGCGACACGCCGTTGCCGGTGAGCACTTCCAGCGCTTTCATCATGTCGTAGTAGCGCGGGTTGTATTCGCGCTTGAGTACCTGGGCGCGGGAAGTGCCGTCTTCGTGGACGACTTCCGGCACGCGGGTTTTCCACTCTTCCGCCACTTCGAAGGTGAAGGTCATGAACGGAGCCGGGTGATCGATCTTGATCATCTGCGGCGCCACGGTGTCGAGCATCGACGGGCAGAAAGGCCTCCAGCGCTCGCGGAACTTGATCTGGTGGTTGATCCGGTCAGCCACGCCCGCAATGCTCGGGCAACCGATGATCGAACGACCGCCCAATGCACGCGGACCGAACTCCATGCGGCCCTGGAACCAGGCCACCGGGTTGCCATCGACCATGATTTTGGCGATCTGCTCCGGCATGTTGTCGAGCTTGCGCCACGTCGGCTTGTTGGCGTGACGGGCGCACGCAGCGATAACATCTTCGTTGCTGTACGACGGGCCGAGGTAGACGTGTTCCATCTTCTCGACCGGTACGCCACGGGCGTGAGACACATAGGCAGCAGCGCCGACCGCGGTGCCGGCATCGCCGGACGCCGGCTGTACGAACAGCTCTTTGACGTCATCGCGGGCGATGATTTTCTGGTTGAGCTTGACGTTCAACGCACAGCCACCGGCGTAGGCCAGTTTACCGGTTTCCTTGAGCACGTCGCCCAGGTAGTAGTCGATCATCTGCAGCGCAATTTTTTCGAACAGCGCTTGAATGCTCGCGGCGTAGTGGATGTACGGCTCGTCGGCGATGTCGCCTTCGCGCTTCGGACCCAGCCACTCGATCAGCTTCGGCGAGAAGTAATAACCCTTGCCCTTCTCTTTGTAGCGACGCAGGCCGATGACGTTGGCGTAGTCGGTGTTGATTACCAGCTCGCCGTTTTCGAACGAAGCCAGGCGCGAGAAATCGTATTTGCTGGCGTCGCCGTACGGCGCCATGCCCATGACCTTGAACTCACCGTCGAGCATATCGAAACCGAGGAACTCGGTGATCGCGCCGTACAGGCCGCCGAGGGAGTCCGGATCGAAGAATTCCTTGATCTTGTGGATCTTGCCGTTTTCGCCGTAACCGAAGAAGGTCGTGGCGTACTCGCCCTTGCCGTCGATACCGAGGATCGCGGTTTTCTCTTTGAAACCGGAGCAGTGATAAGCGCTGGAGGCGTGGGCCAGGTGGTGTTCGACCGGCTCGATCTTGATCTTCTTCGGATCAAAGCCCAGTTGCTCCAGGCACCAGACGATCTTGTTGCGATAGCGCTTGTAGCGACGGTTGCCCATCAGGATCGCGTCGAGGGCGCGGTCCGGGGCGTACCAGTAACGCTTGGCGTACTGCCAGCGGGCCTTGCCGAACAGACTGATCGGGGCGAACGGGATCGCTACCACGTCGACATCGGACGGCTTGATGCCAGCCTGTTCCAGGCAGAATTTCGCCGATTCGTAGGGCATGCGGTTCTTTGCATGTTTATCGCGTACGAAGCGTTCCTCTTCAGCCGCCGCGACCAGCTTGCCGTCGATGTACAGGGCTGCGGAAGGATCATGGCTAAGGGCGCCGGACAGGCCAAGAATCGTCAATGCCACAGGGGTCTAGCCTCTTTAGTCTGCATGCAGGCGCAAGCGCCTCAAAAATTAATGTGCCCTCGCAAGGGGCGAGAGACAGCTAAAGGGCGGGATTATAGCGTAAAAGCAGCGGCAAACCTCTAGCCGCAAGCGGCATGCAACTACGGCCGGGGCCTCGCGACATTTTTTATCCGCGCGCAGGTCGCCAATAGATGGAAATATTGCCGTCCACGCTTTGCCGGTAAATCGTGTACGGCAAGACAACGGTGTCCAGCGCGCCAGACACGGCCAAGTCCAGCAATACGAGTGGCACAAGGAAACCCGTAGGGTCTGGCGGCGCATTCAATACACAGAAGTCATAAGCCAGGCCGCTGTAGACCCGCGGGATGGACTGGCAATAGGTCTTTTGCCTGCGCAGCCCCTGCGCTGCTTCGGCTTCATCCTGCAGGACGGTGGCGGCGGTCCCGCAGCCCATTAGCGACACTGATAAAACACCTGCTGAAACTGCCATTTTGATCGTCACAGCCTGACCTCCGAGAACGTCAGGCAAACTAGCATCGGGGCGATTTCAGCCACAGTTCATGACTTCCCAAGATCGCGTAGGACGGATCACAAGAACTTGTCTGCTTTCTCGGTTGGCAGTTCCGGCCTCATCGCGAGCAAGCTCGCTCCCACACTGAATCTTTGTCGAACACATATTCACTGTGGGAGCGGGCTTGCCCGCGATAGGACCGAAGGTCCTGATTCAGCCAGCGCTGGAGATGTCTTTGGGCAACCGCTGATCGATGACCCGGTAAAGGGCGCTGCCTTCAGGCCAATTGCGCATGAACCGTGCGCGATCCCTGGCATACGCCGGGGCGAAACTGCCGAGAGAACCGTGCTGGCACATCGAATCGAGGTCGATCAACGCCCAGCGATCTTGCTGCCAGAACAGGTTATGCCCCTTGAAGTCGCCATGACTGATGCGTTCGCGAATCAGCTCGGCAAACAAATGATCCAGCGCCGCCAGCTCGGCTTCCGGTGCATCACCGCTTTCAACATACGGCGCAAAACGCTCGATGATGTCCGGCCCCGACAGATACTCGGTGATCAGGTACGCCCGGCTGCGCAGCCACAGAAAACGCTTTTCCAGCAACACCAGCGGCTTGGGCGTGGCAATCCCGAGGAACGCCAGGCGATTGCCTTCGCGCCATGAATGCCAGGCCCGGCTCGGACGCCAGAAGCGTTTGAGCCAGTGGGCGAAGCCCTTGATGTTGTAGCGCTTGATCACCAGCGTGCGGCCATCCACCTCGACCTTACCGACGCTCGCCGCGCCCCCGGTCTTGTACAGATGCCCCTGATCGAGCAGGGTATCGGCCTGCTCCAGCACCGGCACCATCGACGGCTCTTCCTCGCGGCGAATCGCCCGCAATCCGAAGGCACCGCGCTGGACGCTGAACAGCGTGCACTCGCGGCCGACCTTGATCAGGAAGTCCTTGAGGCGCCAGCTGCGGACCTTGTCGATCTGCTTCTGCAGCGCCTCCATGGGCAAGGCGTGCTCGCCGTTGCTGAGCAGGTAATACACCAGCAACTCTTCAATGAAGGGCTCGATCGACTTCGGCAACTGGGCGAAGAACACCCCGAGGTTTTCCAGGACCTTCTGCCGCGACAGCGGCTGGCCAGGTGTTTCGGAGCAAATCCCGGCGCCGTCGATCAAGTACAGACGACCACGCTGACGCAGCAGGTTGTCCAGGTGCAGATCTTCCTGCCACAGGCCTTTGCGGTGCATTTGACCGATGGCACCTAACGCCTCGGCCAGCACCGCTCCTTGCCCATCGGACAGCACGGGCTGCTGCTCAACCTGCTTCCAGGTATCACCCAGGCTTTCGGCGCCTTCCAGAAACTCGAACAGCAGCCAACCACCCTCACCCTCTTTCAGGCCATCGGCCAACAGCTGCGGCGTGGTCAATCCTTGAGCGGCAAGCAAGCGCACGCCGTCCAGCTCACGCTGGAAGTGCCGCGAAGCCTTGCTGCCGACCAGCAACTTGGCCAACACCGGCCGGCCACGCCAGACGCCGGCACCGACATAACGCTGCCCCGGCAACACCCGCAACAGGCTCAGCAGTTGTAGCTCGGCGGGGCCGGCGGCATCAGCCAGCGAAACGCTCAATGGCAACGCCGGATTGCGGCCGGCGGACTTCAACTCGGATAAACGCATCAGCGTGGTCCCTTTTGGCTGCGCCGCGTCGTCAAACGCCCCAGCCAGCTGTCGATCAACGAGCTGTCCTGTGGTTGATCCAGATAGGCGGCCAGCAATTGCCGCAGGTGCGACTCTCCCCACTCGGGCGCGCGACGCGTCAGCGGTTCCAGGTCCTTGATTCGGTCACGCTGCCCGTACAGCAGTGGTCGGGTTTTTTCCAGGTCGATCAATTGAGCCTGATAGCCGTTGCCGGTGGCGCGCATGAAAATATGCTTGGGATAGAAGCACCCATGCACCTGGCGTGCAGCGTGCAACTGCCTGGCCAGTTCGCCAATGGCCTTGAGGATTTCCGAGTGCTGCTCAGGGCTCAATTCAGCCCAGTGCTGCAACAGCGAGTCGAGATCGTCCCAACCATCCAGGGCACGGGTCAGCAGGATCGCGCGGACTTCGCCATCGACCTTGCGCTCCCCGTAGAACACCGCTTCCAGCGCCGGAATGCCCATCCTCCGGTAGAGGGAGATGTTGCGAAACTCGCGAGCGAAACTCGGCTCGCCGAACGGCGCACGCAAGGTGCGGGTCAGGTAGTTGCTTTGACGCTTGAGGTAGAAACCATGACCTTCCAGATCCAGCCGAAACACGCTGCTCCAGCCGCCGCGACCGGTGTTGGGCTCGTCCACCGCATCGAGTTGCTTGGCCCAGAGTGCTTCGAATGTGCCGAGGCCGTGGCGCTCAAGCAGCGCTCGGTCTTCAGCGGCCAGAAAATCAGTCATTCACGCCCCTCGAAAAATCTCACCACGTGCCGGATACGTTTTTTGTCCGCAGCGTTGAGCCGGGTCCGATTGCGGTATTGCAGGTAAAAGCGCAGGCGCTGGGTTGCCGACAGTTGATACTTGGCGACCTTGTCCAGGCACGCCAGATCCTTGGTAATACGGTACTTGAGCCAGAAACCGCGCCAGAAATCGCCGTTGGGGCAATCGATCAAAAACACTCGAGCCTCATCGTCGATCAGCAGGTTGCGCCACTTCAAATCATTATGGGTGAAGCGGTGGTCGTGCATGGTCCGGGTATATTCGGCCAGCTGACGACTGACGGTATCGACCCAGGCGCGATCCGAAAGTTTCGGGTCGCGACGCTCGGCCAGTGCCGACAAGTCTTCGGTACGAGGCAGCTCCCGGGTAATCATCGCGCCGCGAGCGTAGGCCACACCGCGTCGTTCCAGCCCCCAGGCCACCACTTCGGCCGTGGGGATGCCCCACTTGGCGAAGCGCTTGAGGTTCTGCCATTCCATCTTCACCCGAGGCTTGCCCAGGTAACGCCGCAAGCCTTTGCCAGCGCCCACATACCGCTTGACGTAATAGTTGACGCCATTGCGCTCGACCCGGATGACCTCCGAAAGCAGATCACTGGTCAAACGCTCGCCTTGCAGCGCAAACACAGCCTCGAGGCTGCCAAAGTCATCGGCCAGTTCGCTGTAGGCCGGTTCCAGTTTCCAACCCGACATCAGAGCGCATCCCCGTATCGCTGTTTACGCTCGTAGAGCTTGTTGGCCTTGCCGTCGAGCCATGCCAGCAAAGACGCCTCTTCAATCAGGATCTGACGCAGCGGCTGCTGGAAATAGCCTTTGAGGAAACGCAGCTTGTCGCGGCGGGTCAGGCCAATGTCCAGCGCGGAAAAGTACAGCGCGGCCAGGTCCTTGTTGCGCCAGCGCGAGGTGATCGCCGGGCGGGTCTGGGCGCGGTGCAGGTCGATCACCGAGAGTTTGAAGTCGTCGGCGGTCACCGGTTTGTCGGTATGCAGCAGGAAATGGCAGATGTAGCAGTCGCGGTGATTGACCCCGGCGCGGTGCATCATGCCGGTCATGCGTGCGACTTCGGCGATCAGCGCGCGCTTGAGCTTTGGCTCCGGTGGCTGCTTGATCCAGTTGATACTGAAATCTTCCAGACTGACCGTCGGCGCCAGCTCCTCGGTGACGATGAACGAGTGCTGGTCGGCGGGGTTGCTGCCCTTCTCGCCATACGCGACGGCGGTCATGGTCGGCACGCCAACTTGCTGCAGGCGTTGAATGGCCTGCCACTCCTGACCGGCCCCCAATACTGGAAGCTTGGCAGTGAGCAGGTTCTTGAAGATTTCGCCCCAGCCGATGCCACGGTGGATTTTCACGAAAAATCCGTTGCCATCGACTTCCGTGCGTAAGGTCCGGCGCGCTTCCAGCTCGCGGTACACCTCGCCCTTGAGCCCCTCGACTTCGGCGAACGGGTCGCGTCCGGCCCAGAGGCTCTTGAACGGTTCAGCCAGCATCAACTTCATTTAAGCGTGCTCCGCCAGAATCACATCGGCCGCGTGCTGCGGCATGCTGTAGAGGTCGGCCGTCCCGGCGTAGGCCAGACCATTGCGGCTCCAGGCCGCCCTTGCTTGAGCGTCGTTCAACATGCCGGTCAGGTACTGCGTCAGCTGTGCCTGATCGAACGGTTCGTCCAGCACCAGGCCGGCGTCGGCCTCGGCAATGTAATGGGCGTACCCGCACACCGCGCTCACCAGCACCGGCAAACCGGCCACCAGCGCCTCGAGCAGCACGGTGCCGGTATTTTCGTTGTACGCCGGGTGGATCAACAGATCGGCACCCAACAGGAAACGCGGGATATCGCTGCGGCCTTTAAGGAACGTCACGTTTTCTCCAAGCCCCAGTGTCGCACTCTGCATCTGGAATAATTTGGGGTCATCCTGGCCAATTACAAACAGCCGGGTGCGTTTCCTCAACTCGGCAGGCAATGCCGCCAGTGCCTTGAGGCTACGGTCCACGCCCTTGGTCTTGAACCCGGAGCCGATCTGCACCAGCAGCAGTTCGTCGTCCTTGAGATCGAATTCAGCGCGGAACCCTGCGCGAACTTCATCGGCATCCGGCGGCCGGCGACGGTCCTGGGCGATGCCCGGTGGCAGCAGGTGGAAGCGCTCCAGCGGCGTGTCGTAATGCTTGATGAACAACGGCTGCTGAACCTCGGAAATCATCAACACTTCGGTCTTGGCGTCCCTGGCGAACACCGCCCGCTCGTATTCGGCGAAGTGGCGATAGCGGCCCCAACGGCGATACAGCGAGTTACGCAGGTTCTGCGCCTTGTCTTCGAAGCAGCCGTCGGCGGCGTAGTAGACGTCCAGGCCCGGCATCTTGTTGAAGCCAATCAGGCGGTCGACCGGGCGCTTGGCCAGGTCCGCTTCCATCCACTCGCTGAGCTTCTCGTTGCGGCGATGGTTGAAGAACGCCTTGACCGGCGCCACCAGCACTTCGAAACCCGGCGGCACGTCACCCTCCCAGATCAGCGTGTAGACGCGAATCTGATGACCGCGCTTCTGGCACTCCAGGGCGATTCGCATGAAATCGCGCTGCAAGCCGCCGAACGGGAAATATTTGTACAGGACAAATGCCAATTGCATCAGCGCAGCTCCTCAGCCATTAACAACGTGCTCAGTCGGCTGGCGACACGCTCGGGATTCAGACGCGTGAAGCACAACGGCCACTCGCGTTTCAGGTCAAATTGACGGGCATCTTCAGCCGTCGGCTGATAAGTGCATTTCTTTTGCAGGCACGGTGCACAAGGGAAGTCGCTGGCCATGTGAATCTGCACTTTGCCATAGGCGCCGGTCAGGCCCGGATTGGTCGGACCGAACAGCGACAGCGTCGGCACATCCAGTGCGGCGGCCAGATGGCCCAAGCCGGTATCCACCGCCACGCAGGCTTGCGCGCCGGCCAGCACCTTGCCGACACCCGCCAGGTTCAGTTTTGGCAGCACTTCGGCGTGCTTGAAACCCGCGGCGATACGCTCGGCCCGGGCTTTCTCCAGGGCATTGCCCCAGGGCAACTTCACCCCGACGCCAAGGTAGCCAACCCGTTCGGTCAGCTCGCGCCAGTAGGCTTCGGGCCAGTGCTTGGTGTCCCAGGTGGTGCCGTGCAAAAACACCACGTAAGGATTCTTGCGCGGCAACTCCACCAGGCGCTCGATATTCAGTCCGTAGTCGCCCAGACCTTTGGGCAAGTCATAGCCCAACGCAATGGCGAACAACTGACGCACTCGCTCCACCGCGTGCTGCCCACGGGCAACGGCCAGACGTCGATCATAAAAGCGCGCAGCAATGGGCTCGCGTGCGGAGCTTTTATCGAGGCCGGCCACCGGAGCCTTGACGTAACGGGTCAGCCAGGCGCTTTTCAGCAAGCCCTGGGCGTCTATCACCAAGTCATATCTGGTGGCGCGAACGCTTTGTTTGAAGCGCTTCCACTCGCCGCTCTTAATGGTCTGCCAGATGTTTTTGCGCCAGCGACGGATCGCCACCGGAATCACCTTGCCCACCGCCGGATGCCAGGTCGGGATTTCGGCAAAGCCTTCTTCCACTACCCAGTCGAATTTGATGCCGGGAATCGCCCGCGCCGCGTCGGTCAACGCCGGTAACGCGTGAATGACGTCGCCCAGCGAAGAAGTCTTGATCAACAGAACCCGCAAGCTATTTGACCTCGACCACAGTGCCTTGCAACCGCTGCAAGGCTTCGTTCACGGCCTGCGGCATGAGCTGGCGCAGGCAGTTGTAATGGCCGAAACGGCAGGTGCGATCGAAGCACGGACTGCACTCGATGCCCAGGCGTACGATTTCCACGTGCTCGGCCAGCGGTGGCGTGAAGCCCGGCGACGTCGAACCGTAGACCGCGACCAGCGGGCGGTTCAGCGCGGCGGCGACGTGCATCAGGCCGGAGTCGTTGGACACCACAGAATCTGCACAGGACATCAGGTCGATGGCTTCGGCCAGCGAGGTGCCGCCACTGAGGTTCGCTGACTCTTCACGCAGACCGGGAATCAGCCGCGCGCGGATGTCTTCGCCCACGGCATGGTCGTTTTTCGATCCGAACAGCCAGACTTGCCAGCCTTCGCGGATCTTCGCTTCGGCGACCTTGGCGTAATGCTCGGACGGCCAGCGCTTGGACTCGCCAAACTCGGCACCAGGGCACAGGGCCAACACCGGACGGTCGAGGGTCAGGCCGAACTTTGCCAGTGCCGCCTCGCGCGTGACCGAATCGATCTGCAGCGTCGGGCGCGGATACGGCTTTGGCAATTCAACGCCAGGCTCGTAAGCCAGGGCCATGAAGCGCTCGATCATCAGCGGGTAACGATCCTTATCCAGCGTGCGCACGTCATTGAGCAGGCCATAGCGGAACTCGCCACGCCAGCCTGTGCGTTTCGGGATGCTGGCAAAGAACGGCACCAGCGCCGACTTCAGGGAATTGGGCAGCAGGATCGCCTGGTCGTACTGGCCAGCCAGGGATTTGCCGATGCGCCAACGCGTTGCCAGCTCCAGGACACCGTGACCGAGCGGAAAGCTCAAGGCCTGGCGAACTTCGGGCATCCGCTCAAGAATCGGCCGGCTCCACTCGGGGGCCAGCACGTCGATTTCGCATTGCGGGTGGCGTTGCTTCAAACACTGGAACAGTGTCTGCGCCATCACCATGTCACCGACCCAACTGGGCCCAACGATCAGAATTTTCATGTGGTTTCCATAAACGAACCGGGGAGGCCTACGCCTCCCCGCCTCGAAAATTCTACAGAACAACGCAAATCTACTGTAGGAGCGAGCTTGCTCCGGGCGGCGATCCGACGATGAACCTGAGACCCCTCAGGGTGTCAGGCTCGCCGCGTTATCGTTAACGACCATCGCGAGCAAGCTCGCTCCTACAGGGAATATTGGCGTATCAAATATCCCGTTTCAGCTTAGCCCCAGCTCAAGCCAGATCCGCATGACCTGCCGCCGTTCGTCCGCGAACTGGTCGCCCGGTATCACCCCGGGGTCCTTCTGCAAGGCCTGCCGGTGGGCGGCGGAGCGGTAGGCTTTATACGCTTCACGCAACAGACTGGCATCTTCGACGGGCATCAGCCCTTCATGCTCCAGTTCTTCCAGAATGCGGATATTGTCCGTCCAGCGCAGCAATGGCGGGTGTGTTTCGGACCACGCCAGGGCCGCGTATTGCACCATAAATTCAATATCGACGATACCTCCGGCGTCCTGCTTGATATCGAACGGCGCCGTGGCTTCGAAGGCATTTGCCCCGGTGCCGGCCGCCGTGCTCTTGCTGCCGAGGTTATCGCGCATCTTGGCGCGCATCTCGCTGACCTCCTGACGCAGGGTCGGTAGATCACGGGTTTTGCCCAATATCGCGGCGCGGACTTTCTCGAATGCCTGGCCGACATCCTGACTGCCCACCAACACCCGCGCACGCACCAGCGCCTGATGTTCCCAAGTCCAGGCTTCGTTCTCCTGATAACGGGCAAACGCCCCGAGGGAACTCACCAGCAACCCCGACGCACCGGACGGCCGCAGACGCATGTCCACCTCATACAGCTGCCCGGAGTTGGTCTGCGCTGTCAGCAAGTGAATGATCCGTTGCCCCAGACGGGTGAAAAATTGCGCGCCATCGATGGGTTTGGGTCCGTCGGTTTCAGCCTGCGGATCGCCATCGTGGATGAACACCAGGTCCAGGTCCGAACCATGCCCGAGTTCCAGGCCGCCGACTTTCCCATAACCGACAATGATGAAGCCGGGATCGCACAAGGTGCCATCGGTGCGCAGTGGCGTGCCGTACTTGGCCACGGTCTGGCGCCAGGCCAATGCCAGCACTTGCTCCAGGATCGCTTCGGCGAGCCAGGTCAGGTAATCGCTGACTTTCATCAGCGGCAGACTGCCGGCGATTTCCGAAGCGGCCACCCGCAAGCGGTGCGCCAGCTTGAAGTGGCGCAGGGCTTCCATTTGCTGTTCGAGGTCGTCCTCGGGAATCCGCGTCAGGCGCTCGCGCAACTCGGCCGCCAATTCTGGCGCCAATGGCGGTTTGAACAGCCGGCCTTCGTTGAGCAGTTCGTCGAGCAGTAACGGGAAACGGGTGATTTGCTCGGCGATCCACGGACTTGCCGCACACAGCGTCAACAAACGCCGCAGCGCACCGGGGTTCTCGGTCAACAACACCAGATACGCGGAGCGACGGGCCACGGCTTCAACCAGCGGCAGCACCCGTTCCAGTACCAGGTCCGGATTGTCATGTTCCACGGCCTGTGCCAGCAGACGCGGAATAAAAGCATCGAGACGTTCGCGGCCCAGACGCTGCATCGCCCGCAATTGCGGGCTACTGCGCAAGCCGGCCAAGGCTTTCAAGGCTTTGGGGGCATCCTTGAAGCCACCCTCTTCCAGTTGGCGGCAAGCGGCCTCATCGTCCTGAGCCTCTTCCCACAGCGGCAACCACTCACCGCCGACCACCACTTCGCTTTCGGCGCCCTGCTCTTCGTCGGGATCGGCGATCACCTGCCCGAAGTGCCAGGCCACGCGGCCGCGCCAATACATCAGTTGTTCGTGGAACGCCGTCCAGTTGGCGAAACCCAGCATAAAGGCAATGCGCGCCTGATCCTGCTCGCCACTGGGCAACATTTGCGTCTGGCGATCGGCAATCGCCTGAATCGCGTGTTCGGTGTAACGCAGGAATTCGTAACCTTCACGCAGCTCGCCGATCACGGCCGGCGGCAGGTAACCCTGACCTTCCAGCGTGCTCAGCACTTTTAATAGCGGGCGTTGCTGCAAGCTCAAATCGCGGCCGCCGTGAATCAGCTGGAACGCCTGGGCAATGAACTCGACTTCACGAATACCGCCGGAACCGAGCTTGATGTTGTCGGCCATGCCCTTGCGCCGTACTTCCTGCTGGATCAGTTGCTTCATGGTGCGCAGCGCTTCGATGGCCGAGAAGTCCAGGTAGCGCCGGTAAACGAACGGCCGCAGCATCTCCTGCAGTTGCGCGCCGGCTACTTGATCGCCGGCCACCACCCGCGACTTGATCATCGCGTAGCGTTCCCAGTCGCGACCCTGGTCCTGGTAATACTGTTCCAGCGCGTTGAAGCTCAGCACCAGAGCGCCGGACGAACCGTAAGGTCGCAAGCGCATGTCGACGCGAAATACAAAGCCGTCGACGGTCATCGGGTCCAGGGCCTTGATCAGCCGCTGGCCCAGACGAATGAAGAACTCCTGGTTATCCAGCGCGCGTTTCACACCGACGGTTTCGCCGCCCTCGGGGTAGGCAAAAATCAGATCGATGTCCGAGGACAGGTTCAGCTCCACGGCGCCGAGCTTGCCCATGCCGAGAATGACCATCTGCTGCGGCTCGCCGCTGCGCCGCCCGGTCGGCACGCCGAACTGCTGGCAATGCCGCACATACAACCATTGATAGGCCTGATCGATGCTGGCATCCGCCATGTCCGAAAGGTCGCGACAGGTCTGGATCAAATCGGCCTGGCGGGTCAGGTCGCGCCAGATGATCCGCACCTGATGGCGTGCACGCTGGCGGCGCAAGGCGCGGCCAAGCTGATCGTCGGACTCGGCCTCGCTCACGGCGGCCGCGATCTGCCCGCACAACTCGCCGGGAGCGAAGCGGCGATCCAGTTCGCCGGACTGCACCAGCTCCAGCAACATCAAAGGGTCACGAGCACACTGTTCAATCACGAAATCGCTGGCGGCGGTGACGCGGGCAAATTGCGCCCAGCGTTCCGGCGTCCAGGTGGACAGCCCGTGGTCATCGTCCAGGGCAGCGACGGCAGCCCGGAACGACTGCTCGGCGCGGGAGACCAACGGCAGGAGAATGGCGGGCAGTTCGGCAAGCGAAGGGAGGCTCATGGTCTATCCTTGATCGGCGTACAACGGACTGCATGTAGTGGTTTTCGAAAACTCACTACCTGAGGGACTGTCGAACAAAAGTTAGAAATAGCTGAGATTTCTTTAATTTTGGCAGCCAGCATCAAGCTTTTACCTTCTGTAGTTGGAAAAAGACCAACCTTAACGATTATTCTCACAACGCAGCCGGGGGCGACAAGCCGCTCATCTGTAGTTTTACTACTCGTATATACATTAGACGGGCTGAAATGCCGGAAGATTTGTAGTAAAACTACACGCCGCCGGAACAACCTGTCGGCAATCCAAGAATTCATAACGTCTGCCCACAAGGCCAGTCGCTAACTCAGGCAACCGATTCTGGTAGCCTTTCCGCCCTGGAGCAAGCCATGCAAGACCTCGATCCCGTCGAAACCCAGGAATGGCTGGACGCCCTGGAATCGGTTCTCGACAAAGAAGGCGAAGACCGTGCTCACTATCTGATGACCCGTATGGGTGAACTCGCGACCCGCAGCGGTTCGCAGTTGCCTTACGCCATCACCACACCTTACCGCAACACGATCCCCGTTACCCACGAAGCACGCATGCCTGGCGACCTGTTCATGGAACGCCGCATTCGCTCGCTGGTACGCTGGAACGCGATGGCCATGGTAATGCGTACAAACCTGAAAGATTCTGACCTCGGCGGTCACATCTCCAGCTTCGCTTCCAGTGCGACCCTGTATGACATCGGCTTCAACTACTTCTTCCAGGCCCCGAGCGACGAACACGGCGGCGACCTGATCTACTTCCAGGGCCACACCTCGCCAGGCGTTTACGCCCGCGCATTCATGGAAGGCCGCATCACCGAAGACCAGATGAACAACTTCCGCCAGGAAGTCGACGGTCAGGGCCTGTCGTCCTACCCGCACCCTTGGCTGATGCCTGACTTCTGGCAGTTCCCGACCGTATCCATGGGTCTGGGCCCGATCCAGGCGATCTACCAGGCACGCTTCATGAAGTACCTGGAACACCGTGGCTTCATTCAGCCGGGCAAACAGAAAGTCTGGTGCTTCCTGGGCGACGGCGAGTGCGACGAGCCGGAATCCCTGGGTGCGATCTCCCTGGCCGGCCGCGAGAAGCTGGACAACCTGATCTTCGTCATCAACTGCAACCTGCAACGCCTCGACGGCCCGGTTCGCGGCAACGGCAAGATCATCCAGGAACTCGAAGGCGTGTTCCGCGGTGCCCAGTGGAACGTGACCAAAGTCATCTGGGGCCGTTTCTGGGACCCACTGCTGGCCAAGGATGTCGACGGCATCCTGCAACGCCGCATGGACGAAGTCATCGACGGCGAGTACCAGAACTACAAGGCCAAAGACGGCGCGTTCGTGCGTGAACACTTCTTCAACACGCCTGAACTCAAGGCAATGGTCGAAGACCTGTCCGACGACGAGATCTGGAAACTCAACCGTGGCGGCCACGACCCGTACAAGGTCTACGCGGCGTACCACGAAGCGGTCAACCACAAAGAACAACCGACCGTCATCCTGGCCAAGACCATCAAGGGTTATGGCACCGGTGCCGGCGAAGCGAAGAACACTGCGCACAACACCAAGAAAGTCGACGTCGACAGCCTGAAGTTGTTCCGTGATCGTTTCGACATCCCGGTCAAGGACGATGAGCTGGAAAACCTGCCATTCTTCAAACCGCAAGAAGGCAGCGCCGAAGCCCGTTACCTGAGCGAGCGCCGTACCGCACTGGGCGGCTTCGTACCTCAGCGTCGCGCCAAGAGCTTCAACATCCCGACTCCGCCACTGGACACCCTCAAGGCGATCCTGGACGGCTCGGGCGACCGCGAAATCTCCACCACCATGGCCTTCGTGCGGATCCTCGCGCAACTGGTCAAGGACAAGGAAATCGGTCCGCGCATCGTGCCGATCATCCCGGACGAAGCCCGTACCTTCGGTATGGAAGGCATGTTCCGT
Organism: Pseudomonas sp. P4_C4; assembly: GCF_056402055.1. NCBI lineage: Bacteria > Pseudomonadati > Pseudomonadota > Gammaproteobacteria > Pseudomonadales > Pseudomonadaceae > Pseudomonas > Pseudomonas sp. P4_C4. Next base: position 99,747 of record NZ_JBFUID010000034.1, read on the forward strand.
CAGCTGGGCATCTACTCCTCCGTCGGCCAGCTCTACGAGCCAGTCGATAAAGACCAGGTGATGTTCTACAAGGAAGACCAGAAGGGTCAGATCCTCGAGGAAGGCATCAACGAAGCGGGCGCCATGAGCTCCTTCATCGCTGCCGGTACTTCGTACTCCAGCCACAACCAGCCGATGCTGCCGTTCTACATCTTCTACTCGATGTTCGGCTTCCAGCGTATCGGCGACCTGGCCTGGGCCGCTGGCGACAGCCGCACCCGTGGCTTCCTGATCGGCGGCACCGCCGGCCGTACCACCCTGAACGGTGAAGGCCTGCAACACGAAGACGGTCACAGCCACCTGCTGGCCGCGACCATCCCGAACTGCCGCACCTACGATCCAACCTACGGCTACGAGTTGGCGGTGATCATTCAGGACGGCATGAAGAAGATGACCGAAGAGCAACAGGACGTCTTCTACTACATCACCGTAATGAACGAGTCGTACCAGCAGCCAGCCATGCCGGCCGGTGCCGAAGAAGGCATCAAGAAAGGCATGTACCTGCTCGAAGAAGACACCCGCGAAGCGGCGCACCACGTTCAGCTGATGGGCTCCGGCACCATTCTGCGTGAAGTCCGTGAAGCAGCGAAGATCCTGCGCGAAGAGTTCAACGTCGGCGCCGACGTGTGGAGCGTTACCAGCTTCAACGAACTGCGTCGCGACGGCCTGGCCGTTGAACGCACCAACCGTCTGCACCCGGGCCAGAAGCCTAAGCTGAGCTACGTCGAAGAGTGCCTGAACGGCCGTAAAGGTCCGGTCATCGCGTCTACCGACTACATGAAACTGTTCGCCGAGCAGATCCGTCAGTGGGTACCGTCCAAGGAATTCAAAGTCCTGGGCACCGACGGTTTCGGCCGCAGCGACAGCCGCAAGAAACTGCGTCATTTCTTCGAAGTCGACCGTCATTTCGTGGTGTTGGCAGCCCTGGAAGCACTGGCTGACCGTGGTGACATCGAACCTAAGGTTGTGGCTGAAGCCATCGCCAAGTTCGGTATCAACCCGGAAAAACGCAACCCACTGGACTGCTGAGGAGAGATTCTGTGAGCGAACTCATTCGCGTACCTGACATCGGCAGCGGTGAAGGTGAAGTAATTGAACTGTTTGTGAAGGTCGGCGACCGTATCGAAGCCGATCAGAGCATCCTGACACTTGAGTCGGACAAGGCGAGCATGGAAGTGCCTGCGCCGAAGGCCGGTATCATCAAGAGCCTGAAAGTGAAGCTGGGCGATCGCCTGAAAGAAGGCGACGAACTGCTGGAGCTGGAAGTCGAAGGTGCCGCTACTGCGGCTCCTGCGGCTGCCGCTGCGCCGGCGGCCAAGGCTGAAGCCAAACCGGCTGCTGCACCTGCCGCCGCCCCTGCTCCTGCTGCGCCGGCTGCTGCCAGCGTTCAGCAAGTGTACGTGCCGGACATCGGTTCGTCGGGCAAGGCCCAGATCATCGAGATCCAGGTCAAGGTCGGCGACACCGTCGCGGCTGATCAGTCACTGATCACCTTGGAATCCGACAAGGCGAGCATGGAAATCCCGTCGCCTGCCGCTGGCGTGGTCAAGGCCATCAGCGTCAAGCTCAACGACGAAGTCGGCACCGGCGACCTGATCCTGGATCTGGAAGTGGCGGGTGCTGCTGCACCAGTTGCTGCCGCTCCAGCTCAGGCGGCCGCACCTGCCGCCGCTGCTCCAGCGCCTGCCGCTGCCGCACCGGCTGCTCCAGTGGCCGACAGCGTTCAGGACATCCACGTTCCGGACATCGGTTCGGCGGGCAAGGCCAAGATCATCGAAGTCCTGGTCAAGGCCGGCGACACCGTTGTGGCCGACCAGTCGCTGATCACTCTGGAATCCGACAAGGCGAGCATGGAAATCCCGTCGCCAGCCGCTGGCGTGGTGGAAAGCGTTTCCATCAAGCTCGATGACGAAGTCGGTACCGGCGACCTGATCCTCAAGCTGAAAGTCAAAGGCGCCGCTCCGGCACCTGCCGCTGCGGCTCCGAGCGCACCTGCTCCAGCTGCTGCACCTGCCGCCGCCGCACCTGTTGCAGCCCCGGCCGCCGCTCCAGCCAAGCCAGGCGCCAAGGTTCACGCCGGCCCTGCCGTGCGTCAACTGGCCCGAGAATTCGGCGTCGAGCTGAGCGCCGTTGGCGCCAGCGGTCCGCACGGTCGCATCCTGAAAGAAGACGTGCAGGTTTACGTCAAAGCCATGATGCAGAAGGCCAAGGAAGCACCGGCCGCTGCTGCCGGCGCAACCGGTGGCGCGGGCATCCCGCCGATTCCGGTCGTGGACTTCAGCCGCTTCGGTGAAATCGAAGAAGTGCCGATGACCCGCCTGATGCAGGTCGGAGCCGCCAACTTGCACCGCAGCTGGCTGAACGTGCCGCACGTGACGCAATTCGACTCGGCGGATATCACCGAACTCGAAGCGTTCCGTGTTGCCCAGAAAGCCGTTGCAGAGAAGGCCGGCGTCAAGCTGACCATCCTGCCGTTGCTGCTCAAGACCTGTGCGCACCTGCTCAAGGAACTGCCGGACTTCAACAGCTCGCTGGCGCCAAGCGGCAAAGCGATCATCCGCAAGAAATACGTGAACATCGGCTTCGCCGTCGACACCCCGGATGGCCTGCTGGTACCGGTCATCAAGAACGTCGACCAGAAGAGCCTGCTGCAACTGGCCGCCGAAGCTGCTTCCCTGGCTGAAAAAGCCCGGACCAAGAAGCTCTCGTCGGATGAGATGCAAGGCGCCTGCTTCACCATTTCCAGCCTCGGCCACATTGGCGGCACCGGCTTCACGCCGATCGTCAACGCGCCGGAAGTGGCGATCCTCGGTGTTTCCAAGGCAACCATCCAGCCAGTCTGGGACGGCAAAGCCTTCCAGCCGAAACTGATGCTGCCGCTGTCGCTGTCCTACGATCACCGCGTGATCAACGGCGCCGCTGCTGCACGCTTCACCAAGCGTCTGAGCGACCTGCTGGGCGACATCCGCACCATGCTCCTGTAACACCGACCGGCCCTCCCTCACCGGAGGGCCAGTGCGTTCCACGTTTCCGAGCGCCACGCTCGTACCTCAACCCCGCCAATTTGGCGGGGCTTTTTTTGCCTGAATTTTCTGCTTAAAACGTCTTCCTACATTTGTGGCTGATATCGCCCACAACTCGAATCCATTTCTGCCAGATATTTTTTCGGGCCAAATAACTAGCCTTGACTGAAAGACTACTTATTACATCCGAAACAACCATCTATCTAATTCGTTGGCAGCCGAATGGACTCAAACATGCTTAAACCAACTGTCGGCCCGATTATTGGCCACACCACCACTAATCACGCACGTATTTTTTTGCGCGGCGAATACAATAAAAACACCTTGGTATTTGCCGGCATTCGTTATAGACGACAAGGCGAAGATCACTGGTCAAAAGGCAGCTTTACAAAACTCGAACCCGAGCACGACATGTGCGAAGTCTTTGCACTAAACAACCTGTCCGCCGACTCCGACTATGAATATCAGGCCGGGTGGTTCAGCCCGACGAGCCCGGCGCACACCGTCGACACGGTGAAGGAACTGCCGCTGCAATGGCCACGACAGACTTATCAATTGCGTACCCGCTCCAGCGAAGCCAACCTGCCAAGGGCCTACATTGTCGGCTCTTGCCGATACCTGCGCATGACCGCAGGTATCGCCTTGGCCCCTCACTTGGGCGACAGAATCTTCGCTTCAATTTCACGCCTGGTGGAGCAAGCCAGCCCTCCCGTCAGCGCGCTGGTGATGACGGGAGACCAAATCTACGTCGATGATTTGAACATCATTGCTCCTGATCGGGAACTCAAGGAAATCCTGCAAAAATATCGCGTGGCGTTTTCGCAGATAAATATCGGCAGATTAATGTCCAGCCTGCCCACTTACATGATCCTTGACGACCATGAAATAGAGGACAACTGGCCCGCCAACAAGAGCAGGTCCGATGACTACTTATATGCAAACGCAATCAGGGCCTATGAGTTGTATCAGGCCAGCCATAGCCCAGCTCATGCACTAACCAGTGATGGACTGATAAATAAACGACTGGACAAATACTGGTATCAATTTACTGAAGGTGATATCGAATGGTTTGTTACCGACAGTCGAACCCGACGCAATCTGTCGACCACTGACCGACGCATTCTCGACGCAGCCCAGGAACAGGCCTTGTGCGACTGGCTGATCCACAGTCCGGCACGGGTCAAACTCGTGGTCACCAGTGTCATGTTCTACCCCGACCGCAAACGCCTGGGTGATGACGCTTGGCAGGCCTTCCCTGAACAACGACTACGGCTGCTGGAGAGCATTCGCACACACTGCATCAAGAACGTCGTGTTCATTTCCGGTGATGTTCACGGCTCGCTGACCAGTCGGCTTACCCACAGCGAGGACCCGGATTTCGAAGTCCACACCATCGTCTCGTCACCGCTGTGCAACAGCAGAATGTTGCCCTATGCCACGGCCGCCACGTTCGCCCTCGATCAGCCCCTGGTCCGCACCGCTTCCGGCGACTATTTCCATGAGCTGACCAGCAACGTGATCAGCCAGGATAACTTTGCACACCTGGTCGTCGATGCCGGGCAGCTTCAAGTGAATTATCACGATCGGGAAGGCAAGTTATTGCAGTCCATTGGCATCCGGTTTCGCTGATCCGGAAACAGATCGTAGCCATTTGCAACACGTGCAAAACTGCGACTTTTCGGCGAACAGCATTACTTTTTGCCACCGACTGAAGAAATCCCGTCGCCTGCCGACATATTCTTATAGCACTTGGCCTTCATCTCTCTTGTCAGTCGGTGTCGCAATGATGCAACCTTGCCGCAGGCAACAGTCAAGAGGGCGAGAGCCCAGCGCGTTCAGCATATTCGAAGCGAGTTTCCCTCCATGAAAAGCCAACCCGATGCCGCCAGCCGTATGGTGGCCGAGGTAGTGACGCAGTTGCCTGTGCCCTCGCGGCTCGGCATGCTGCGTTTCGAACGGCTTAATGAACCCAGCTGGGCGCTGCTGTTTCTTGATCCCAATTGCGAACGCCAGTTCGGCCTGCCGGCCGTGGAGCTGTGTGCGCTGGTGGGCTCGCCCTACGCCAGCCTGATGGAGCCGCAAGCGCGCTATCAACTGCACGACGCGGTCCAGCAACAGCTGACTGAAAGCACGCATTACCTGATCCGCTACACCCTGCACACCGCCTCAGGCTCCCTGAATCTGCTGGAACTGGGCGAAGCCTACAAACAACACAACCGCCACCTGTTGCGCGGCTATCTGCTGGTCATCGACGGCCTGTTCGAGGATGACCCGCTGCAACCGGCCCTGGATCTGGAAACCCAGAACTCGCGCCTGCAAATCGCCCTGGAACTCAATCAGCGTGCCCAGCAGGAGCAACTGCTACATCTGGACCGGGTGCGTGCCCAGCAGGACCTGATCCTGCTGCTGACCCGGCAACGCTACAGCAGCAACAATTCCCTGCAAGAAGCTGCCGAACTGATCACCCGCAGCGCCTGCGACATTTACGAAATCGACTGCGCCAGCCTGTGGCACCTCGAAGGCTCGATGCTGGTGCCGATCTCGGCCTACCACCGCACGAACCAGGAATACCTGCTGCCGCAACCGATCGACGTCAGCGTGTTCCCCGATTACCTCGACGCCTTGCACACCGGCCGCGCCATCGACGCCCATAACGCCATGCGCGACCCGCGTACCCGGGAGATGGCCGAGAGCCTGCGCCCGCGCGACGTTAACGCAATGCTCGACGCCAGTATCCGCGTCGATGGCCAAGTGGTCGGCGTGCTGTGCCTGGAGCAGACCGGTGCGACCCGTGCCTGGCAACAGGACGAAATCGCTTTTGCTGGCGAACTGGCGGACCAGTTTGCCCAGGTCATCAGTAACCACAATCGTCGAACCGCCACCAGCGCCCTGCACTTGTTTCAGCGTGCGGTCGAGCAAAGTGCCAACGCCTTTCTGCTGGTCAACTGCGACGGCGTGGTGGAATACGTCAACCCGAGCTTCACCGCGATCACCCAATATTCCACCGAAGAAGTGCACGGTCAGCGCCTGTCGGAACTGCCGGCCCTGGAGAACCTCAGTGAACTGCTGTTCGACGCACCTTCGGCGTTGGCCAAGAGCAACAGTTGGCAAGGCGAATTCAAGAGTCGCCGGAAAAACCTCGAACCCTACTGGGGCCAGTTGTCGATCTCCAAGGTTTACGGCGACAACCGCGAGCTGACCCACTACATCGGCATATACGAAGACATCACCCAGACCAAGCTTGCTCAGCAACGCATCGAGCGCCTGGCCTACACCGACAACCTGACAAACCTCGGCAACCGCCCGGCGTTCATCCGCAACCTCGATGAACGCTTTGCCCGGGACAGCGATGCGCCGATCAGCCTGTTGCTGGTGGACATCGACAACTTCAAGCGGATCAACGACAGCCTCGGCCACCAGACCGGCGACAAACTGCTGATCAGCCTCGCCCGGCGCCTGCGCAACAGCCTGGTTCCGAGCGGCAGCCTGGCGCGATTCGCCAGTAATGAATTCGCCGTGCTGCTGGACAACACTGACCTGTCGACGGGCCAGCAAGTGGCCAACCAATTGCTGGCGACCCTCGACAAACCGATGTTCGTCGACAACCAGTTGATCAGCGTCACCGGCTCCGTGGGCCTGGCCTGCGCGCCGCTGCACGGGCGCGACCCGCAAACCCTGATGCGCAATGCCGGGTTGGCGCTGCACAAGGCCAAGGCCAACGGCAAACACCAGGTGCAAGTGTTCACCGAAGCGCTCAACGCCGAGGCCAGCTACAAGCTGTTCGTCGAGAACAACCTGCGCCGAGCCCTGACCCAGAACGAGCTCGACGTGTTCTATCAGCCCAAGCTGTGCCTGCGCAGCGGTCGCCTGCTGGGCATGGAAGCACTGCTGCGCTGGGACCATCCGGAAAAGGGCATGATCCGCCCGGATCAGTTCATCAGCGTCGCCGAAGAAACCGGACTGATCATTCCGATCGGCAAATGGATCGCCCGCCAGGCATGCCGCATGAGCAAAGCGCTGACCGCCGCCGGCCTGGGCAACCTGCAAGTGGCGATCAACCTGTCGCCCAAGCAGTTTTCCGATCCGGACCTGGTGGCCTCCATTGCCAACATCCTCAAGGAAGAAGCCCTCCCCGCTCATTTGCTGGAGCTGGAGCTGACCGAAGGCCTGCTGCTGGAAGCCACCGAAGACACCCACTTGCAACTCGACCAACTCAAGCGCCTGGGCCTGACCCTGGCCATGGACGACTTCGGCACCGGTTACTCGTCGCTCAGTTACTTGAAAAAATTCCCCATCGACATCATCAAGATCGACCGAAGCTTCATCCACGAAATCCCGGACAACCAGGACGACATGGAAATCACCTCCGCGGTGATCGCCATGGCGCACAACCTGAAACTCAAGGTCGTGGCTGAAGGCATCGAAACCGCCGAACAGTTGTCGTTCCTGCGCCGTCACCGCTGCGACGTCGGCCAGGGCTACCTGTTCGATCGTCCGATCCCGGGCAATGAGCTGATCGAAAAGCTCAAGCGCTACCCGCGTGGTCCAATCGCCTGACAGACACAGAACCTGCTCGCGAAGGGCCATCGAAATCGCTACAAAATCCATTCCTTACCACTTTCCTTGAGCTGCATCAAAAGACCGATTCGTTAGGCACCTTACCATTGGACATCGAACATTTTTAACGTCCTCTGGAGCCCTCATGAACAAGTCCATGCTCAGCGCTTCGCTGGTTGCCTTCGCGCTCGCAGCCCCGCTCGCCCAAGCCCACGAGGCCGGTGACATCATCCTTCGGGCGGGCGCCATCACCGTTAACCCGAAAGCCGACAGTTCCAGCGTGAAGGTCGATCAGGGTCCGCTGGCCGGTACCAACCTGGGCGGCAAGGCGACCATGGACAGCGACACGCAGCTGGGCCTGAACTTCGCCTACATGCTCACCAACAATTGGGGGATCGAACTGCTTGCCGCCACTCCGTTCGAGCATGACGTGAATCTCAAAGGTACCGCCCTGCCTGCTGCCAACGGCAAACTCGGTTCCCTGAAACACCTGCCGCCAACCCTGAGCGTGGTCTACTACCCGCTGGATTCGAAGTCGGCCTTCCAGCCCTATGTCGGCGGTGGCATCAACTACACCTGGATCTACGACGAAAGCCTCAGCAGCGAAGCCAAGTCCGCCGGTTTCAGTAACTTCAATGCGAAGAACTCCTGGGGTCTGGCCTGGCAGGTCGGTGCCGACTACATGCTGACCGACCATGTCATGCTCAACGCCCAGGTGCGCTACATCGACATCGATACCCGCGCCACAGTGGAAAACAACGCCATTGCCCCGGGCACCCGCGCCAAGGTCAACATCGACGTCGATCCGTTTGTGTACATGGTTGGCCTGGGTTACAAGTTCTAAGCGACATCGCTGGAAGAATGTTCACGTGGTGGTGAACCAGGCCGTTGTGGCGAGGGAGCTTGCTCCCTCGCCACAGGAATTTGTNNCTGTAAAAAGGCGCCTTTTTCACGTCCGCAGGGCAGCGATTTATCGCCCCAGCAACCGCGCCAGCCCCACACGCATCGGTGTCTGCTCTGTGGTAGTGAAGCGCTCCAACAGACGCTGGTTGTTCGCCCGGGAGTGACGAATGTCACCGGAGCGCGCCGGGCCGTAGCTCACCGGAGGCAACTTGCCGACCACGGCTTCCAGCGCTTCGAGCATTTGCTTGAGGGTCGTCGCCTGGTTCCAGCCGACGTTGACCGCACCGACTTCGACCTGAGGTTTCTCGATGGCCTGCACCAGCAAGTCGACCAGGTCTTCGACGTAGACAAAATCCCGGGTCTGCTCGCCATCGCCGAACACGGTGATCGGCAAGCCCTTTAGTGCGCGCTCGCTGAAAATACTGATCACCCCGGAGTACGGCGAGGACGGATCCTGGCGCGGGCCGAAGATGTTGAAGAAGCGGAAAATCACCGGCTCCAGCCCATGCAGGCGGCGGTAGAAATCGAAGTAATGCTCGCTGGCCAGTTTGTCCACCGCATAAGGCGTCAACGGCGCCTTGGGCGTGTCTTCGTCGATCGACTCACCTTCGCCATTGTTGCCATACACCGCCGCGCTGGAGGCAAACAGCACGCGCTTGACCCCGGTCTGGCGCATGGCTTCGCAGACGTTCAGCGTGCCGATGAAGTTGCTCTGGTGCGTACGCACCGGATCGTCCACCGAGGCCTGCACCGAAGCCACGGCCGCGAGGTGCGCCACGGCGCTGCATCCAGCCATCGCCTGGGCAACCAAAGCCGCATCGGCCACGTCGCCGACGATCAGTTCGACCCTGGGATTATCCAGCGGCAGATTGCTGCGCTTGCCGGTGGACAGGTCATCGAGAATCCGCACTGCATGGCCCTTGACAAGCAGGGCGTCAGTCAGGTGTGAACCAATGAAACCGGCACCACCGGTGATCAAAACGGGACCGTCAGCCATGGCGATAGAACCTGTCCAGTAGGCCGGGAAGCGCCGCACGCCAGGCGCGCGGCTTGATCCCGAAGGTGTGCAGAATTTTCTTGCAGGCCAATACCGCGTGTTGCGGTTCTTCGGCAGCATCCGGACGCGCGGCGTGAGCCTGAGCGGTCGGGGCCTCAATGGCCAGCGGATGCAGGCTGCGGGCTTCGGTCAGAATCGCCTGTCCCAGCGCCAGCGGCGTGGTCGCCTCATGCCCGGCGTAGTGGTAGGTGCCCCACAGCGGCGCGGCGCAATCGAGTTGCTTGAGCACAGAAATGATCACCCGGGCAGCATCGTCGACCGGCGTCGGATTGCCGCGTCGGTCGTCGGCCATCAGCAGTTCTTCGGGTTGTTCGGCACGGGCGAGGAAGCGGCCAAGGGTGCCATCCGGACTGTCGTCCAGCAGCCAGCCGAAACGCAACAGCACGTGTTGCGGGCAGGTGGCGCGAACGCTTTGTTCGATCCGCCACAACGCCTGACCGCGCAAGCCCAGTGGAACGGGTTCGTCTTTTTCGCTGTAGGCCGTGGCACGGGAGCCGTCGAACACTCGATAGCTCGAAGGTTGCAGTAGAACGATGTTGTGGTGCTGGCACAGTTCCGCCAGACGCTCGATCGCACGCTCCTGGCCGGCCAGACGCTGTTCGCTCACTGCCTCCGCCTGAAACCAGTCGAAGTAGTAGGCAAGGTTGATCAATGCATCGGGACGGGTGTCGTCGAGCAGTTGTGTCAGGCTCGCGGCATCCCAGCCGTCTTCGGGCGGGCGGGGGGCGAGGAAACCGATGTCTTCCTCCGCACCGAGGCGAATCAGCGCCTGCCCAAGGGCATTTCCGCCGCCCAGTAACATAAGGCGCATTCGCATAGAGTCAGCAGGCCCAGTCTGATTGAAACAATGGCGTTATCGACACCGCACCCAGGCGATGTCGTTGGTAATTGCCGGAATCGTTGCATTTTGCGGGTTTAGTGCGCAACCGTCACCCGTAAAGTGTAGATGTCTGACTTTTGCGGTGCCTGGACTGGCCTCATCGCGAGCAAGCTCGCTCCCACATTGGATTTATGTGAACCGAAGATCCACTGTAGGAGCGAGCCTGCTCGCGATGAGGCCCTGGAAGGCGGTGAAGATCTTGAGTGGTACTTGCATCTTCGGCCACCCACCCGCATAACTTGCTGCATGAACCTGCCCATTCCTGCAGACAGTGCCCTGAGCGGCTTTCATCCCGCAGTCAGCGCCTGGTTCAGTCACACATTCGCAGCGGTCACCGCCGCCCAGGCCCGGGCGTGGCCGTCGATCCGCCAGCGCCGTTCGACCCTGGTCGCCGCGCCCACCGGCTCCGGCAAGACCCTCACCGCCTTTCTCGCCGTCATCGACGACCTGGTGCACCGCGGCCTGGAAAGCCCCGAAGGCTTGCCCGACGCCACCCTGGTGGTCTACGTCTCGCCGCTCAAGGCGCTGTCCAACGACATCCAGATCAACCTGCAAAACCCGCTGGCCGGCATTACCGAACAGTTGCGCGTGATGGGTCTGCCCGAATTGCAGATCACCACCGCCGTGCGCACCGGCGACACACCGCAAAAAGACCGCTCGGCGATGCGCAAGACGGCGCCGCATATTCTGGTGACCACGCCGGAGTCCCTGTACGTGCTGCTCGGTTCCGATTCCGGTCGGCAGATGCTTGGCACGACACAAACGGTGATCATCGACGAGATCCACGCCATGGCCGCCAGCAAACGCGGCAGTCATCTGACCCTGAGCCTCGAACGCCTGCAAGCACTCTGCCCTGAGCCGTTGCTGCGCATCGGTCTGTCTGCCACGCAAAAACCCGTCGAAGCCGTCTCGCGCTTCCTGGTGGGTCGCGACCGCCCGTGCGAGATCGTCGACATCGGCCACGCCCGCCCCCGCGATCTGGATATCGAAGTGCCGCCCGTGCCGCTATCGGCGGTGATGGCCAACGATGTCTGGGAATTGGTGTACGACCGCCTCGCCGCCCTCGCCCGGGAACACCGGACCACGCTGATTTTCGTCAACACCCGGCGCCTGGCCGAACGCCTCAGCCGGCACCTGAGCGAGCGCCTGGGCAAGGCTGCCGTGGCGGCCCACCACGGCAGCCTGGCCAAGGAGTTTCGCCTGGACGCCGAGCAGCGACTCAAGCGCGGCGACCTGCAGGTGCTGATCGCCACGGCGTCGCTGGAACTGGGGATCGACATCGGCGAAGTCGACCTGGTGTGCCAGATCGCCTCGCCGCGTTCGATTGCCGGGTTTCTGCAGCGGGTCGGCCGTTCAGGGCACCAGGTCGGCGGCACGCCCAAGGGCCGCTTGTTCGCCACCACCCGCGACGACCTGATCGAATGCGCCGCGCTGCTCGACTGCGTGCGCCGGGGCGAACTGGATACCTTGCTGATCCCGCAAGCGCCGCTGGACGTGCTGGCGCAACAGATCATCGCCGAGGTCAGTTGCCAGGAATGGCCGGAGCAAGCGCTACTGGAGATGCTGCGGCGTGCCTCGCCCTACACCGGGCTCGACGACAAACACTACCAGGCGCTGCTGCACATGCTCGCCGAGGGCTACAACGGGCGTCAGGGCGTCCGCAGTGCCTACCTGCACCGCGACGCCGTGAGCCGCACCCTGCGCGGTCGCCGTGGCGCAAAACTGACAGCGGTGACCAGTGGCGGGACCATTCCGGACAACGCCGACTACAGCGTGCTGCTGGAGCCTCAAGGGCTGAACATCGGCAGCGTCAACGAAGACTTCGCGGTGGAAAGCATCGCCGGGGATGTCTTCCAGTTGGGCAATACGTCCTATCGGATCCTGCGCGTGGAAACCGGCAAGGTACGGGTCGAGGATGCCCAAGGCCAGCCGCCGACCATTCCGTTCTGGCTCGGTGAAGCACCGGGGCGCAGCGCCGAATTGTCCGCGGCGGTGGCGCGCTTGCAGGCACAACTCGACGACCTGCTGGGGGCTGCGCCAGGCAACTTGCAGCCAGCGCTCGACTGGCTGACCGAGACCTTGGGCTTGAACCTCGCCAGCGCTGATCAACTGGTGGACTACCTGGCCCGTGCGCGACAGGCGTTGGGGGCCCTGCCATCCCAAGACACGCTACTGATGGAACGTTTTTTCGACGAGTCCGGCGGCACGCAACTGGTCATTCACACGCCGTTCGGCAGCCGCATCAACCGCGCCTGGGGCCTGGCCCTGCGCAAGCGTTTCTGTCGCACCTTCAACTTCGAATTGCAGGCCGCCGCCAGCGAAGACGCCATCGTGCTGTCGCTGTCCACCAGCCACAGTTTTGAACTGGACGACGTCTGGCGTTACATGCACAGCAACAGTGCCGAACACATCCTGATCCAGGCCGTGCTCGACGCGCCGCTGTTCGGTGTGCGCTGGCGCTGGAACGCCGGGGTGGCCCTGGCGCTGCCGCGCTACAGCGGCGGGCGCAAAGTCCCGCCGCAGATCCAGCGAATGAAAAGCGAAGACCTGATCGCCAGCGTGTTTCCCGACCAGATCGCCTGCGTGGAAAACCTCGCCGGCGAACGGGAGATTCCCGACCATCCGCTGGTGGAGCAAACCCTCGACGATTGCCTGCACGAAGCCATGGACACTGAAGGTTGGCTGGCACTGTTGCGGCGCATGGAACGCGGCGACATTCGCCTGATCAGCCGCGATTTGCCGGCGCCTTCGCCACTGGCGGCGGAGATTCTCAGCGCCCGGCCCTATACCTTTCTCGACGATGCGCCACTGGAAGAACGCCGCACCCAAGCCGTACTCAACCGCCGCTGGAGCGACCCGCAATCCACCGACGATCTCGGCGCGCTGGACGCCGAGGCGATTGCCGCCGTGCGCGACGAAGCCTGGCCGACGCCCTCCGGTATCGATGAAATGCACGAGGCCTTGATGAGCCTGGCGTGCATCACCGATGCCGAGGCCGACGCCAATCCGCAGTGGCTCGACTGGCTCACGACCCTGGCCGACAGTGGACGCGCAAGCCGTTTGCAGATCAACGCCGGGCAATCACTGTGGCTGGCGCTGGAGCGCCTGACCTGCCTGCGGGCAATTTATCCACAGGCCGAATTGACGCCATCGCTGCAAGTGCTGCCGGACTTCGACGAGGCCTGGGAACCCGACGACGCCATCCTCGAACTGATCCGCGCGCGGCTCAGCACCTTCGGGCCGCTGGCGCTCAATCGTATTGCCGAACCGCTGGGCTTGCCCGCTACACAGGTCAACCAGGCCCTGGCGCAACTGGAACGCGAAGGCTACGTGCTGCGCGGCCGCTTCACCCCGGGCACCGCTCAGGAGGAATGGTGCGAGCGGCATTTGCTGGCCCGGATTCACCGTTATACGGTCAAGCGCCTGCGCCGGGAAATCGAACCGGTGGCGTTGCAGGATTTCATGCGGTTTCTGTTCGACTGGCAGTATCTGTCGAGCGCAAGCCAGGGCCAGGGTGCGGCGGTATTGCCGGCCGTCGTTGCGCAGTTCGAAGGCTACCCCGCCGCCGCTTCAGCCTGGGACAGCGACATCCTGCCGGCGCGGATCAAGGACTACTCGGCGACCTGGCTCGATGATCTGTGCCGCAGCGGCAGACTGGTGTGGACGCGCCTGACTGCGCACAACAAAAGCGCCAGCACCGCCCTGCGCAGCACGCCGATCGTGTTGCTGCCGCGCAACCGGGTCGGACTCTGGAGCGGCTTGACCGAACAGACGCCGGTCAGCGAACTGTCGCCGAAAACGCAAAAGGTCCACGCCGCCCTCAGCCAGCATGGCGCGCTGTTTTTCGATGAGCTGATCCATGAGGCCCACCTGCTGCGTTCGGAGCTGGAGATCGCCCTGCAGGAACTGGTGGGCGCGGGGTTGGTGAATGCCGACAGCTTCGCCGGATTGCGCGCACTGATCACCCCGGTCAGCAAGCGCCAGCCGCGCAACAGTCGGCGTGGGCGCGGGGCATTTATCGGTGGCATGGACGACGCCGGGCGCTGGGCCCTGTTGCGACGCGAACCTGCCGCGCCGGTGGTGGAAAACCAGCGGACGCCTGCCGAAACCCTTGAACACATCGCCATGACCTTGCTGCGCCGCTACGGTGTGGTGTTCTGGCGCTTGCTGGAACGTGAGGCGGACTGGTTGCCGAGCTGGCGCGAACTGCTGCGTACTTTCCATCGCCTGGAGGCTCGCGGCGAGATTCGCGGCGGGCGGTTTGTCAACGGCCTGGCGGGCGAGCAATTCGCCCTGCCCGAGGCGATCCCCTTGTTGCGGGAAGTACGACGTCGACCCCATGACGGCAGCCTGGTCGCAGTGTGCGGGGTCGATCCGCTGAACCTCGCCGGCACGCTATTGCCCGGCGCGAAAGTCCCGGCACTGGCGAGCAATCGGCTGGTGTATCGCGACGGGTTGCCGGTCGCTGCCGAGATTGCTGGCAAGCAGCAGTTTTGGGGGGAGCTGGATCAGCAGACTGGCGCTGAGGTGCGCAGCAAGCTGATCCGGCACTGAAGCTGTCTGCTCTGCCCCCATCGCGAGCAAGCTCGCTCCCACAGTTGATCTGGGCAAGGGCACAGATTGATGTGCCAACACAAAACCCTGTGGGAGCGAGCTTGCTCGCGATGGGGCCATTACAGCCGCCAAAAACCTCCCGGGCGACTTACTGAGAACGCGGCCGATCCGGCATCAACACAGCAGCATGCTCTGGTTCGATCTCCGGCGGCGCTTCGACCGGATGCCTCGGCACCAGCGCCCGCTGTGGATAAGTCTGCGCGAAGTTCACCCACGGGCAGTTATCCACAAGCTTTTTCAAACGCTGGTTGAAGGCGCGGCTCACCGCATATTGGCCACCGGACACCGTGCGGAATTGTGCGGTCAGCACCACACCGTTGAGGTCCATCTTGTCGACGCCAAACACGTCCAGCGGTCCTTGCAGGTTGTAGCGCAGGAATGGGTCGTTGCTGATGGAATGCCCGGCCTCGCGGATCAGTTCAATGGCCTTGTCGACATCAGTGTCGTAGGTGAATTGCACCGAGAAAAACGCATAGGCGAATTGCCGCGATTGGTTGGTCACGGCCTTGATCTGCCCGAACGGCACCGAGTGCACGAAGCCTTTGCCGTCGCGCAAGCGCAAGGTGCGGATGGTCAGACCTTCGACCGTGCCGGCATGTCCGGAATCGAGCACCACCCAGTCGCCGATGGACAGGGTATCTTCGATGATGATGAACAGCCCGGTAATCACGTCCTGCACCAGTTGTTGGGAACCGAAACCGATCGCCAGGCCGATCACCCCGGCACCGGCCAGGAAAGGCGCGACGTTGATTCCCAGGTTGGCCATGGTGGTGATCGCGCAAATCACCACCAGGATGATTTTGATCGCGTTGCGCAGCAGCGGCAGGATGGTTTTCACCCGCGTACTCGGCTGGCGCGCCGAACGCTTGTTGGTCGGTGGCTTCAGGGCTTCCTGAATCGCCGTGTCGAGTACCACCCAGACCATCCAGGTCACCAGCAGGATCAGGCCGATGTGGCTCAGGGAATCACTGATCGCCCGGCCCACGGCATTGCTCACCGCGAATTCGAACAGCGACACGCCCCAGACCCGTCCGAGGATATCGATGAACACGATGGCCATGCCGATGCGCAGCAAGGCGTGGGACAGATTGAGAAAGCGTTCCTTGTAGGCGCTGCTGCGGCGCAGGTCCGCTTCGCTGCGGGCCTTGAACAAATGGTGCAGCGTGGTGCTGAGAAACACCGTGGCAATCAGCAACACCGTGGTGAACAAGGCGCTGCGCAGCACTCTCTGGTTGTCCGCCCCGGCGCCGATCAGGTTGATGATCGAAACCAGTACCATCAACAGAATCGGCCAATACCAGAGCCCGGAAAATATCCGCAGGGTTTCACGCAACGCCGGCTGCCTGAGGCGCTGGGCCAGCGGCAAAATACGGATCACATGGGCGACCGGGCGACGCATGCGGATCACCAGCAAGCCGAAGGAAACCGACGCTGCCAACCCGGTGAACACGGCGATGCTGCTGGTGAGATTGTTGCCCAGTTGATGGGCGATCTGCGGGCTGGTCAGGGCATCGCTCAATGCCACCAGAAAGCCGATACCGAATAACGGCCGGGGACTCTTCTCGCGAATGATCTGCACCGCCCGCCGCTTGTGGCCGGCATTGAACACCACCACCAGCGACAGCACCAATGACGCGGCAAATATCCCCGCGCTAGCGGCATAAGCCAGACACAGCGCCAGCACCCGACCCGCCGATATCGGCAAAAACTGGCTGGCATAAATCGTCAGGGGCAGGCTGACCACCGCCGGAAGGGTGTAGGGCAGCACGTAACCGAGCAACGCCTGGCCCCGTTCACGACTGAGCAGCAGACGATGCTCGCACAGGCGCCTGGCGGCAATCCGCCCAAGCAGCCAAAGACAGGCAAACACCACCGTCCACACGCAGGTCAGCAGCAGGAAATCGCCGGCGACGCTCCAGGGCGAACGCGCCGATGGCTGATTGACCAACTGATCCACTTCATCGGCCGCGAGATCGGCACGCAGGCGCCAGGCGTCGACCAGGTTCTCGTTGAGATCGAGTTTGGTCTGGACCTCGTCGATGCTTGTACTGATGGCCCCCAGTAATCCGCCTTGCACCAAGGGTTCGGGGTGCGCCAGCGGCGTCGCGGCGGCCGGCAGCCCCGGTATCGCGGCGGCTTCCAGTTGCTCGCTGCCCAGAAACAGCAACGCTCCCAGCAGTATCGCGGTCTTGAGCCTGATCAAAGCACCCACTCCTTTGGCTGTGTCTGTAAGGAACTGATCGAGAAATGCCGGGCAAGTTCGGATATTGCCCGCAGATAGCAGGACCGCGATATTTGATCTGCACGCAAATATCAAATGCCCATCCCTGTATTTTTCTGAACGAGCCAAGTCCCGACACTGCGCTCCATCGAATCAACCTCCGAAGTTGCAGCCATGCCCATTGCCCTGCTCGCGCTGACCCTCAGCGCCTTTGCCATCGGGACGACCGAGTTCGTCATCGTTGGCCTGTTACCCACCATTGGCGCCGACCTCGGCGTCAGCCTGCCGTCCGCCGGCCTGCTGGTCAGCCTGTATGCCCTGGGCGTTGCCGTCGGCGCCCCGGTGCTGACCGCCCTCACTGGCAAGGTTCCACGCAAATTGCTGCTGTTGTCGCTGATGGTGCTGTTCACCCTCGGCAACCTGCTGGCCTGGCAAGCACCGGGCTACGAGTCGTTGATCCTCGCCCGGATCGTCACCGGCCTGGCCCACGGGGTGTTTTTCTCGATCGGTTCGACCATCGCCACCAGTCTAGTGCCGAAGGAAAAAGCCGCCAGCGCGATCGCCATCATGTTCACCGGCCTGACCGTGGCGCTGGTCACCGGCGTGCCGCTGGGGACATTCATCGGCCAGCATTTCGGCTGGCGTGAAACCTTCCTCGCCGTTTCGGCACTGGGCGTGATCGCCTTCATCGGCAGCCTGCTCTACGTACCGAACACTATCGCCCACACCAAACCCGCGTCGTTGTTGCAGCAATTGCAGGTGCTCAAGCAACCGCGCCTGTTGCTGGTGTATGCCATGACAGCCGTCGGCTACGGCGGTTCGTTCATCGCCTTTACCTTCCTCGCGCCGATTCTTCAGGACCTCTCCGGCTTCAGCGCCAGCACCGTCAGCCTGGTGTTGCTGGTCTACGGCATCTCCGTGGCCGTCGGCAACATCTGGGGCGGCAAACTGGCGGACCAGCGCGGCCCGATCAGCGCCCTGAAAATCATCTTCGCCCTGCTCGCCGCCGTGCTGTTCGTGTTGACCTTCACGGCCGGCAATCCTTGGCTGGCGCTGGCTACCGTGCTGGTGTGGGGCGCCGTGGCATTTGGCAATGTGCCGGGGTTGCAGGTGTATGTGGTACGTCAGGCTGAGCATCACACCCCGCAGGCGGTGGACGTGGCATCCGGCCTGAACATCGCGGCATTCAACCTCGGCATTGCCGGTGGCGCGTGGGGCGGTGGCCTGATCGTCGCCCACATGGGGTTGATTCACACCGCGTGGATCGGCGGTCTGGTGGTGTTGCTGGCGCTGGCATTGACCGCGTGGAGTGGACGTCTTGATCGCCTCGGCCCGGTCTATGCCGAACCGGCAGAAGGGACGACCCGGATAGTTGCTGGTCACTGAGGGACCCGGTGGGAGCAACTGTCTTCACCATGCCACTCGTCACCGCCATTCGGTACCGTCCGTAGTCCCATCGAAACTTTCGCCGCCGCCCCAGAGTCATCCAAGGACAGGAGCCGTCAGGCGGGAGGCGACATGACAGCGAATCACACCGATATTCCCGCACACTCAAACGCAACCGACATGCGGGTACAGGGTTCGTCCGTCACTTGTCGTTTCACGGTACTGACGGTCAACACCCATAAAGGTTTCACCGCGCTCAACCGGCGCTTCATCCTGCCGGAACTGCGTGAAGCGGTGCGCAGTGTGTCTGCCGATGTGGTGTTTTTGCAGGAAGTCCACGGCACCCACGAACAGCATCCCCGGCGCTACACCAACTGGCCGGCGATGCCGCAATACGAATTCCTTGCCGACAGCCTGTGGCCGCAGTTCGCCTATGGCCGCAATGCGGTGTATCCGGCGGGCGATCACGGCAATGCGCTGTTGTCGAAGTTCCAGATCATCCGCCACGACAACCTCGACGTATCCATCAGCGGCCACGAGAACCGCGGGCTCTTGCATTGCGTGTTGCGTTTGCCCGGCGACGGCCAGGAGGTGCATGCCATTTGCGTTCATCTGGGGCTGCGCGAAACCCATCGCACCGCGCAACTGAAGCTGCTCACCCAGCGCCTGGACGCCCTGCCCGGCGACGCCCCGGTGATTGTCGCCGGGGACTTCAACGACTGGCGCCAGCGCGCCGATGCGTTTCTCAAGCCCAGCGGTCTGCATGAAGTCTTCGCCGCGCTGCATGGCAAACCGGCGCGCAGTTTCCCCGCGCGCTTGCCGGCATTGCGCCTGGACCGCATCTACGTGCGCAACCTCAAGGCCAGCCATCCGCAAGTGCTGACCACCCGGCCCTGGTCGCATCTTTCCGACCACGCCCCGCTGTCGGTGGAAATCGAGCTATGAGCAGCCAATCGATGGAAAAAAACACGCTGGCAGACATTCCCGCCCCATCGATCCGCGAGCCGACAGCGGTCGATGTCGAATACGGCTGGCAAGGCAGCAATCGCGTCGAGTTGCTGGAAAACGGCGAGGCGTACTTTCCCCGGGTATTTGAAGCCTTGCGCCGGGCGCAAAGTGAAATCCTGCTGGAAACCTTCATCCTGTTCGAGGACAAGGTTGGCAATGAGCTGCAACAGATCCTGATCGAAGCCGCTCAGCGCGGCGTACGCACCACCGTCAGCCTCGACGGCTTTGGCTGCGGTGAGCTGAGTACCGGGTTCCTCACCGCACTGACCGCGGCCGGGGTGCAACTGCAAATATTCGACCCGGCACCGAAGCGCCTGGGCATCCGCACCAACTGGTTCCGGCGCCTGCACCGCAAGATTGTGGTGGTGGATGGCACCGTCGCGTTCGTCGGCGGGATCAACTTTTCCGCCGATCATCTGGTCGACTTCGGCCCCGAGGCCAAACAGGATTATTCGGTAGAAATTGAGGGTCCGGCAGTGGCCGATATCCATCACTTCGCCCTGCTGCAATGCGGTCGCCCGGTGCACGCCAAATACTGGTGGCAACGCCGTCGGCTGCGGCGTTCGGAACTCGCCTTCAGCGATCACGACGGCCAGGTGCGGCTGGTGTACCGCGACAACGGTGAACACCCGACCGACATCGAGGAGGTTTACCGCCTGGTGTTGCGCCAGGCGCAGCGTCGAGTGGTGATCGCCAACGCCTACTTCTTTCCCGGTTTCCGCTTGCTGCGCGAGATCCGCAACGCGGCCCGCCGAGGCGTGGATGTGCGGCTGATCCTGCAGGGCCAGCCAGACATGCGGGTGGCCAGGCTCGCCGCGCGCATGACCTATGACTACCTGCTCAAGTCCGGGGTGAAGATCTACGAATATTGCGACCGCCCGCTGCACGGCAAGGTCGCCTTGGTGGACGAGGACTGGAGCACCGTTGGCTCCAGCAACCTCGACCCGTTGAGCCTGTCGATGAATCTGGAAGCCAACGTGCTGATCCGCGACCAGGCCTTCAATCGTCATCTGTTCGATCGCCTGGAAGACCTCAGCGATAACCATTGCAAGGCCATGTCTCCCGACATCGCGCCACGCGGGCGTGTCTGGCACATGACCATCGGTTTTCTGGTGTTTCACTTCCTGCGGCATTTCCCGGCATGGGCCGGTTGGTTGCCGGCGCATAAACCTCGCCTGAAACCCTTCCACCCGCCAACCGGAAGCGCTGACCATGAACCGCGCTGAGACCCACCCGGCCTCTCAGGGCAAAAGCTCCGGCAAGTCCCATTGGCGTCGCTGGAAACGACCGCTGACGATGCTGTTTTTCCTGATGCTGATCGTGCTGTTCACGACGCTCGCCCAGCGCATCGAGTGGAACGAAGTGTTCGATAACCTGGCCGATTTCAAGGTGCGCACGTTGATCATTGCTTCGGGGCTGACCCTGGTGAGTTTTCTGGTGTACGCCTGCTTCGACCTGATTGGTCGCACCTACATCCGCCAGAACCTGACCTGGAAGCAGATCCTGCCCGTGGGGATCATCAGCTACGCCTTCAACCTGAATCTGAGCGCATGGGTCGGCGGCATCGCCATGCGTTACCGGTTGTATTCGCGGCTCGGGGTGAGCAAGAGCAACATCGCGAAAATCCTTGGCCTGAGCCTGGCGACCAACTGGTTCGGCTACATGATAATTGCCGGCGCCGTGTTCAGCAGCGGGCTGGTGCACATGCCACCGGGCTGGAAACTCAGCAGTAGTGCGCTGCAAGGTGTGGGGGGGTTGTTATTGCTGCTGAGCGCCGGGTACCTGGCGGCGTGCCGGTTTGCCAAACGTCGGGAGTGGGCGACTCGCGGCGTGGAAATTGATCTGCCGTCGCTGCGCATGGCGGTGCTGCAACTGACCCTCGGGGCTCTGAACTGGTCGCTGATGGCGGCGGTGATTTTCACCTTGCTGCCGAGCAAACTGGACTATCCATTGGTACTTGGCGTGTTGTTGATCAGCGCCATCGCCGGAGTCATTACCCACATCCCGGCCGGGCTCGGCGTGCTCGAGGCGGTGTTCGTGGCGCTGCTGCAACACGAGGTTTCACGGGGCAGCCTGGTGGCGGGACTGCTGGCCTATCGGGCGATTTATTTCATTTTGCCGCTGTTGATTACCGTGGTGATGTATTTGCTGGTGGAGGCCAAGGCCAAGGCGTTGCGGATCGAGAAAAAACCCAAGTGACGGGGTGGTTGTGAGGACGCTATCGCGAGCAGGCTCGCTCCCACATTGGATCTCGGGAGTTCCACAAAAACTGTATTCACCACTGAACTACTGTGGGAGCGAGCCTGCTCGCGATTGGTAGCAAGATCACCGCAAATTTCAAGATGATTGAATAATGCTCAACCGCTCCCCCACCACCATCTCGGTAATCCAGCCGACGAGGATCGAGGTGTAGGCCTGCTGCGAAACCGGGTCGCTCAGCGCATGGTCGGCACCGTCGATGATGCGGTGAGTCAGCGAGTGCGTCTGCTGACAGGCTGCCCGATAGCTCATGATCGTCGCGTGGGGCACGTATTCGTCGGTCTCGGACTGCACCAGAAGCACGTCCCCGGTGAATTGCGAGCAAGCATGCAAGGCACGGTTGCTGTCGGCACGCACCAGGATGCCTCGGTAATCACGCAGATCCAGTTTGTCCAGATCGCGTTTCGGCGTGTGCCATTGCTCGTCGCGATACAACGCCGGCACCCGTAGCGCCAGCCAGCGCACCGGCCTGAGCGAGGTCAGAATCGAGGCCAGATACCCCCCGTAACTGGTGCCGACCACCGCAATCGCCGACGTATCGAGAGCCGGGTGCGCGAGCAATCGGTCATAGGCTGCCAGCAGGTCGCGCAGGTTGTCTTCGCGGGTCACCCGGGACAATGGAATGCCGGTGCCGCTGGTGTGCCCGCGCAGGTCGAAGGTCAGGCAGACACAGCCCAACCCGGCGATGCCTTTGGCGCGCTCCAGGTCCCGCTCCTGACTGCCGCCCCAACCGTGCACGAAGAGCACGCCGGGGACCTTCGATTTGGGGCTCAGGAAGGTCCCACTCATCTGTTCGTCGTCGATGTCGATCTGAATGGATTCGCTTCTAGCCGTCATAGGATTTGACCGTCACGTACTTGAGGAGAAAGTCACTGGTCTGCGCCCGCCCGCGGTACACCTCGATGGCGTCCGCCGGCAGCGGCTGATCGCTGTAGGTTTCCACCGAAGACACACGAATCGCACACATCCCCGGATCGTTGACGAAACGCTGCAAGGCCGCCACCTCGGCACTGCTGGCACCGCCAATGCGCCAGGACTGTTCGAGCACACCACTGCGCCGTTTGCCGTCGCTATCGATGCCCTGAGCGATGTCGTAGTTGCGCCGTGACGCGTAGAAACGCGGATAGGCTTCATCCGCAGCGCTGTCGAACACCTGCGCTTGCTTGATAGCCACCCGCACATCATCGGCCAGGTCCAGCTTCAGTAAATCGACGTAGCTGCCCTGCACCACCAACAGGTTCGAGCCGCCATACACCTCTTCGCCCCTTGCGTCCTTGGTCAAGTATTGTTCACCGCAGTAACTCAGCACCTTGTCGCCGATGAAACTCTGACCGACGCTGTGGGTGATCACTTGATCCAGGTCCTGCTCCAACACCACACCTTCCGTGAACAGCGTTTTGGCTTCGGGCCGGGCGAGGATTTCGTCGAACCGGTCGAGGCTGTCGATCACTTCCTGACCCCGCCCGGCGCAGGCGTGAATCGGCTTGAGGCGGATCGGGCCGGTATAGAGCAGATGCTTCGCCGCTGGCCGTGCATCCTCCAGCGAGAACACGCTGAGACCGTCGAGCACGACACTGCGCACCCGCTCGGAAAACAATGGTGTCCAGCCTTGCGGTGCATGGGCGTGGTGGTTGAGCAATCCATGACTGATGGCTTTGGTGCACATGAAGTCGTGGTCGACATAACCGCCCCAAAAATCCTCCGGCCCCTTGACCCCTAGTTGCCGGGCAGCCGCAGCGCCCACCAGGGTCTGGGTCGGCAACAGGTAGAGGTCCCGTCCGTCATGCAACTGCGGGTCGTAGCTGCCGCCGTACTTGAGCCCCAGTATCTGCGCCAGCCAGCGGGCCAGTGCACGGTTGGTTTCAACTTCGTGCACTGGCGCGTCGGCGAGCACCGAATGGGCGACCACCAGTTTCCTGCGGTTTGTTGGGGTCATGCATCCCCCTTCAATCGACGCTTGATGAATGTATCTGAAGGGGTGCAGAGATCAGGCCAAGGCCCGGTGCGGGAAAAGGGGTTTTAAATCAGCCCGTTGCGCAAAAAGTGATGGCATGGGGCCTGTTTTATTCTGCACGACGCCCTTTGATATTCCGGCATTTTGCACGACTCTCTGTGGGAGCGAGCCTGCTCCGGGCGGCGTTCCGACGATCAGGCCAACACCATCAACATTGATGTAGCCTGACACACCGCGTTCGCGGGCAAGCCCGCTCCTACAGGTTATTGGCAGTACAGCGACTACCGCACAGCAGCACCCGGCGTCACACCAAACCTCGACCGATAATCACTCGGCACCAGCCCGGTGATTTTCTTGAATGTCGCACGAAACGCCCCGGGGTCCTGATAACCGACGGTCCAGGCGATGTGGTCGATGGTGCCGTTGGTGAACTCAAGCATTTCCCGGGCCTTGCCGACTCGCAGATGCTGGCAGTATTCGGTGGGTTTGAGCCCGGTGGCCGCGCGGAAGCGTCGCAGGAAGGTGCGCTCTTCCAGGCCTGCCTTTTCGGCCATCGCCGCCAGCGACACATCGGTTGCCCCGGTACTTTGCAGCCAGTGTTGCACCTTGAGGATCGCCGCATCGCCATGGCTGAGAATCGGCGCAAAATTACTGCCGCACTCGCTGGCGCTGTCGCAGTGCTCCACCACCAGAAAACGTGCGGTATTGGTGGCAATGCTCGGTCCCAGCAACCGGTTGACCAGCCGCAAACCCAGTTCGGACCAGGCCATCAGCCCAGCGGTGGTAATCAGATCGCCATCATCGACAATCGGTGTGTCGGCCTTGAGCCTGATCGCCGGGTAACGTTCGGCGAAGGCTTTGGCCGAGGTCCAGTGGGTGGTGGCGCTACGACCGTCGAGCAGACCGCTTTCAGCCAACAGGATAGAGCCCACGCAAACACCGCCCAGTGTCGCGCCGCTGGCATGTTGCTCACGCAACCAGCGGATCAATCCCTGTGGCGCCTGGCCTTCGGAAAAACCGCCGATCGATGGCGGAATCAACACGGCCACCAGGGTGCGCTCCGGGCCGGGATGGCTGTCGAAGACCCGAACTGGCGGCTGATCACCCTCGACCTGCCAATGGCTGACCCGCAGCAGCGGCAACTGCGCAGACTGATGCTCGGTGGCGATCCGGTTGGCCACCCCGAACAGGTCGGTCAAGCCATGCACCGCCGCCATCTGCGCGCCGGGATAGATCAACACACCGAGCTCGGCGATTGCCCTTTCTGCATCCATTGTCAGTTTTCCCCCTCTTATTGTCGGTGCGGCCAATCCCCGGACCGCCTGCCAGCGCCAATACTTCATTCCACACCCAACACACACTTCGAGGAAACAGTCATGGCCAAGCAAGCGCTCATCGTAGTCGATATCCAGAACGACTACTTCCCCCAAGGAAAATGGCCACTGGTCGGCGCCGACGCCGCCGCCGACAACGCCGCACGCCTGATCAAGACCTTCCGCGACGCCGGTGATTCTGTGGTGCACATCCGCCACGAATTCACCTCCGAAGAGGCACCGTTT
Organism: Pseudomonas sp. P4_C4; assembly: GCF_056402055.1. Lineage (NCBI taxonomy): Bacteria > Pseudomonadati > Pseudomonadota > Gammaproteobacteria > Pseudomonadales > Pseudomonadaceae > Pseudomonas > Pseudomonas sp. P4_C4. The sequence goes on from NZ_JBFUID010000034.1 coordinate 125,207, forward strand.
TTCACCCCGAACTCCGAAGGCGCCAAGCTGCACCCGAAAGTGCTCAACCGTGCCGACGAACCGCTGGTGCTCAAGCACTTCGTCAACTCGTTCCGCGAAACCGGGCTGAAATCGATCCTCGATGAGCAAGACATCAAGGAGCTGGTGGTCGTGGGCAGCATGAGCCACATGTGTGTGGACGCCATCACCCGTGCGGCGGCGGACTTTGGCTATAAGGTGACAGTGATCCACGACGCCTGCGCCACCCGCGACCTGGAATTCAATGGCGTGGCGGTTCCGGCGGCGCAGGTTCATGCGGCGTTCATGGCGGCCCTGGCGTTTGCGTATGCCAGTGTGGTGTCGACCAACGAGTTCCTCGCGGCCTGAGTCTTCAAATAAATTTCACCGCCCATAAAAAAACCCGCACTTCAGACCGAAGTGCGGGTTTTGTTTTGTCAGCTTGCCGCTTGTAGCTGTTTTAGAACGGGATATCGTCATCAAAGCTGTCGAAATCCGGGGCCGGCTGAGGAGCAGCCTGCTGTGGAGCCGGGCGCGACTGTTGCGGCGCCGACTGCTGTGGACGCGGAGCCTGCTGGCGCGGAGCGGGTTGCTGGTAGTTGTTACCGCCGCCCTGGCCTTGCTGGTCGCCCTGTGGACGGCCGCCCAGCAGTTGCATGGTGCCTTGCATGTCGACCACGATTTCGGTGGTGTAACGCTTGATACCGTCTTTTTCCCACTCGCGGGTCTGCAGCTTGCCTTCGATGTACACCTGCGAACCTTTACGCAGGTATTCGCCAGCGATTTCCGCAACTTTGCCGAACATCGACACACGGTGCCATTCGGTCTTTTCGACTTTCTGACCGGTTTGCTTGTCGGTCCACTGTTCGCTGGTCGCCAGACTCAGGTTGGTCACGGCGTTACCGTTAGGCAAGTAGCGAACTTCGGGATCCTGGCCGCAAGTGCCGACCAATATGACTTTGTTAACCCCACGGGCCATAACGTTCTCCTAGGCTACGCACGCTGCCCCGGCCGGGTTGTTCACCAGGCACTCAAGGGTGGTGCGATCCAATAGTTCGGTGTCCAGTTTGATGTAAATCGCCGCCTCTTCTGCGACGATGACTGCATCTGTTACCCCTACGACCGCCTTCAGGCGCTCGACCAGACCCGCTTCGCGGATCGCCTCGGGCGACAACGGCAAGCGCAGGCTCGTGACGTAGGGAGGTTCGCGCATGGTAACAGCAAAGGCCAGCCAGAGGGCAGCCAGACCGGCGCATCCGAGGAACACAACCGACAGACCGCCATGCTGGAACAGCCAGCCGCCAAGAATGCCGCCCAATGCCGACCCGAGGAACTGGCTGGTGGAATAAACCCCCATCGCAGTGCCCTTGCCGCCGGCCGGTGAAACCTTGCTGATCAGCGATGGCAACGAAGCTTCCAGCAGATTGAACGCGGTGAAGAACACCACCGTACCGATCACCAGAGCCCGCAAGCTGTCGCCGAACTGCCAGAAGAATAGCTCAGTGAGCATCAGCGTCACGACGGAGCCGAGTAAAACTCGTTTCATTTTGCGTTTCTTCTCGCCGTAGATAATGAACGGGATCATGGCGAAGAAAGAAATCAGCAGCGCGGTCAGGTACACCCACCAGTGCTGCTCTTTGGGCAGCCCGGCTTTCTCGACCAGCGCCAGTGGCAAGGCGACGAAGCTGGACATCAACATCGCGTGCAACACAAAAATGCCCAGGTCCAGGCGCAGCAGGTCCGGATGCTTGAGGGTCGGGATCAGCGCCTGGCGCGCGACACCGGACTCACGGTGCTGCAACGGGCCAGTGGAGCGCGGCACCATGAACATCACGATCACGATGCCGAATAGCGCCATACCGCCGGTGGCAAGGAACAATCCGGACAACCCGAAGGCGCGGGTCAGCAGCGGGCCGACCACCATGGCCACCGCAAACGACAGGCCGATGGTCATGCCGATCATGGCCATGGCCTTGGTCCGGTGCTGCTCGCGGGTCAGGTCCGACAGCAAGGCCATGACCGCCGCGGAAATCGCCCCGGCGCCCTGCAGGATTCGGCCGGCGATCACGCCCCAGATCGAGTCGGCATTGGCTGCCAGCAGACTGCCGAGGGCAAAGACGATCAGGCCCAGGTAAATCACCGGGCGGCGACCGATGCGGTCGGAAATGAAACCGAACGGAATCTGGAACACTGCCTGGGTCAGGCCATAAGCGCCAATCGCCAGACCGATCAGGGCCGGCGTGGCTCCGGCCAGATCCATCCCATAGGTCGCCAGTACCGGCAACACCATGAACATGCCAAGCATACGGAAGGCGAACACCAGGGCCAGACCGCTTGCTGCGCGGGTCTCGCTGCCACTCATGCGCTCGCTGTGGGGATCGTGCATGGAAAAACCTCATGTGAACCGGCGGCGATTCTACCAGTCCCATCGATTGGCAGGGTATATCGCGACGCTTTGACGCGCATTGCTGACACACTCTTCATGTAAGACGGTAACCCTCTCGTTTGATAGTGTGCATCCATCCAGTATTTGGCCGTATACTCCTACGTTTTCGACGCCCGCCAAGCGAGGCCACCTTGGACAAGATCCTGATTCGTGGGGCTCGAACCCACAACCTGAAGAACATCGACCTGACCCTGCCACGGGACAAGCTGATCGTCATCACCGGCCTGTCCGGCTCCGGCAAGTCATCCCTGGCTTTCGACACCCTGTACGCCGAGGGTCAGCGCCGCTACGTCGAATCGCTTTCGGCCTACGCCCGGCAGTTCCTGTCGATGATGGAAAAACCCGACGTCGACACCATCGAAGGCCTGTCGCCGGCGATCTCCATCGAGCAGAAGTCCACCTCGCACAACCCGCGTTCGACGGTCGGCACCATCACCGAAATCTACGACTACCTGCGCCTGCTATATGCTCGCGTGGGTATTCCCCGTTGCCCGGATCACGACATCCCGCTGGAAGCGCAGACCGTCAGCCAGATGGTCGATCTGGTCCTCGCCGAACCGGAGGGCAGCAAGCTGATGCTGCTGGCGCCGGTCATCCGCGAGCGCAAAGGCGAGCACCTGTCGGTTTTCGAAGAGCTGCGCGCACAGGGCTTCGTCCGCGCCCGAATCAACGGCAAGCTCTATGAGCTGGACGAAGCCCCCAAGCTCGACAAGCAGAAAAAACATACCATCGATGTCGTGGTCGACCGCTTCAAGGTTCGCGCCGACCTGCAACAACGCCTGGCCGAATCCTTCGAGACCGCGCTGAAACTGGCGGACGGCATCGCCCTGGTGGCACCGATGGACGACGAGCCGGGTGAAGAGATGATCTTCTCCGCGCGCTTCGCCTGCCCGATTTGTGGCCACGCCATCAGCGAGCTTGAGCCAAAACTGTTCTCCTTCAACAACCCGGCCGGCGCATGTCCGACCTGCGATGGCTTGGGGGTGAAGCAGTTCTTCGACATCAAGCGCCTGGTCAACGGCGAACTGACCCTGGCCGAAGGGGCGATTCGCGGTTGGGATCGACGCAACGTCTATTACTTCCAGATGCTCGGCTCGCTGGCCTCGCACTACAAGTTCAGCCTGGAAGTACCGTTCAACGAACTGCCGGCCGATCAGCAGAAATTCATCCTGCACGGCAGCGGTTCGCAAAACGTCGACTTCAAATACCTGAACGACCGTGGCGATATCGTCAAACGCTCGCACCCGTTCGAAGGCATCGTGCCGAACCTGGAGCGACGCTACCGCGAAACCGAATCCGCGTCGGTGCGTGAAGAGCTGGCCAAGTTCCTCAGCACCCAGTCCTGCCCGGACTGCCGCGGCACCCGCCTGCGGCGTGAGGCGCGGCACGTGTGGGTCGGCGAGAAAACCCTGCCGGCGGTAACCAACCTGCCGATCGGCGATGCGTCCGATTATTTTGGCGGGCTCAAGCTCACCGGCCGGCGTGGCGAAATTGCCGACAAGATCCTCAAGGAAATCCGCGAACGCCTGCAGTTCCTGGTCAACGTCGGCCTCGACTATCTGTCGCTGGATCGCAGCGCGGACACCTTGTCCGGTGGCGAGGCCCAGCGTATTCGTCTGGCCAGCCAGATTGGCGCCGGCCTGGTGGGCGTTCTGTACATCCTTGACGAACCCTCCATCGGCCTCCATCAGCGCGACAACGACCGGTTGCTGGGCACCCTCAAGCACCTGCGCGATATCGGTAACACGGTGATCGTGGTCGAGCACGACGAAGACGCGATTCGTCTGGCCGACTACGTGGTGGACATCGGCCCGGGCGCTGGCGTCCACGGCGGGCATATCGTCGCCGAAGGCACACCGGCCGAGGTCATGGCGCATCCGGACTCACTGACGGGCAAATACCTGTCGGGCCGGGTGAAGATCGAAGTCCCGGCCAAACGCACACCGCGCAACAAGAAGCTGACGCTGGCGCTCAAGGGCGCGCGCGGCAACAACCTGCGCAATGTCGACCTGGAGATTCCGATCGGCCTGCTGACCTGTGTCACCGGCGTGTCCGGCTCCGGCAAGTCGACGCTGATCAACAACACCCTGTTCCCGCTGAGCGCCACGGCGCTGAATGGCGCCACTACCCTCGAAGCGGCCGTCCACGACAGCATCAAGGGCCTGGAGCACCTGGACAAGGTCGTCGATATCGACCAGAGCCCTATCGGTCGCACACCGCGCTCCAACCCGGCGACCTACACCGGGCTGTTTACACCGATCCGCGAGTTGTTCGCTGGCGTACCGGAGTCCCGCTCCCGGGGCTATGGGCCGGGGCGCTTCTCCTTCAACGTCAAGGGCGGCCGCTGCGAGGCATGTCAAGGCGACGGCCTGATCAAGGTCGAGATGCACTTCCTGCCGGACATCTATGTGCCGTGCGACGTGTGCAAGAGCAAGCGCTACAACCGCGAGACCCTGGAGATCAAGTACAAGGGCAAGAGCATCCACGAAACCCTCGAGATGACCATCGAGGAAGCACGGGAGTTCTTCGATGCCGTACCGGCCCTGGCGCGCAAGCTGCAAACGTTGATGGACGTCGGTCTGTCGTACATCAAGCTGGGGCAATCGGCTACCACGCTGTCCGGCGGTGAAGCCCAACGGGTGAAGCTGTCCCGCGAGCTGTCCAAGCGTGATACCGGCAAGACCCTGTACATCCTCGATGAACCGACCACCGGGCTGCATTTCGCGGATATCCAGCAACTGCTGGACGTGCTGCATCGCCTGCGCGACCACGGCAACACCGTGGTGGTGATCGAACACAACCTGGACGTGATCAAGACCGCTGACTGGCTGGTGGACCTGGGTCCGGAGGGTGGTTCCAAGGGCGGGCAGATCATTGCCGTCGGCACGCCGGAGGAAGTGTCAGAGATGAAGCAATCCCATACCGGTTACTACCTCAAGCCGCTGTTGGAGCGTGACAGGGCTTAACCGGGCCCCATGAAAAAGCCCCTGTCACTTCATCAGTGACAGGGGCTTTTTTGTATCTGTAGGAGCGAGCTTGCTCCGGGCGGCGTTCCGACGAAGGTCGTAAACGATAACGCAGCGCCTTCAGATTTTTCGCGAGCAAGCTCGCTCCTACAAAAGACGTTGGGGCTTCCCCTATGCAATCAGGTGTGGGATTGCAGGTAGTTCTCAAGCCCGATCAACTTGATCAGACCCAACTGCTTCTCGAGCCAGTAGGTGTGATCTTCTTCGGTGTCATGCAATTGAACCCGCAGCATTTCGCGGCTGACATAGTCCTTGTGCTGCTCGCAGAGCTTGATGCCCTTGCACAGCGCAGCACGGACCTTGTATTCCAGGCGCAAATCCGCTTCGAGCATCTCGGTCACCGTGGTGCCGACATCGAGATCGTCCGGACGCATGCGCGGCGTGCCTTCGAGCATCAGAATCCGGCGCATCAGGGCATCAGCGTGCCCTGCTTCCTCTTCCATCTCGTGATTGATTCGTTCGTAGAGCTTGGTGAAACCCCAGTCCTCATACATCCGCGAGTGGACGAAATATTGATCACGCGCGGCCAGTTCGCCGGTCAGCAACGTGTTGAGGTAATCGATCACATCTGGGTGGCCTTGCATCGCCCTACATCTCCCTGCTTGAAAGTTGTAGTTTGAACCAACATGCCCTTATCGTCACTCGCAAGACGCAATAAAAGCGAAGATATCCTGAGAAAAGCGGCTGAAATAACGCAAAAAACCGCCCAATCAAGGGCGGTTCTGCTTCTCATTTAGACTTCGTTAAGCTGTACGTTGAGCAGCTTTGCGATTGCTTCTCCATACGCCGGGTCAGCCTTGTAGAAGTGCTGCAACTGACGGTCAACCACATCACTCGACACACCCGCCATCGCACCGGCGATGTTGCTGACCAGCAGCGATTTCTGCTCTTCAGTCATCAAGCGGAACAACGCGCCGGCATGACTGTAGTAATCAGTGTCTTCACGGTGGTCGTAACGATCAGCGGCGCCACTGAGGGCCAACGCCGGCTCTGCATAACGAGGCGCCTGCTTCGGCGACTCGACGTAGCTGTTCGGCTCGTAGTTCGGCGTCGAGCCGCCATTGCTGCCAAAAGCCATCGAACCATCGCGCTGGTAAGTGTTGACCGGACTGCGCGCAGCGTTGACGGGCAACTGCTGGTGATTGGTGCCGACACGGTAGCGATGAGCGTCCGCGTAGGCGAAGACCCGACCTTGCAGCATACGATCCGGCGACAGACCAACGCCTGGAACCATATTGCTGGGACCGAACGCCGCTTGCTCGACTTCCGCGAAGTAGTTCTGCGGATTGCGATTGAGCTCAAGTTCTCCGACTTCAATCAGTGGAAACTCTTTCTGCGACCAGGTTTTGGTGACATCAAACGGGTTCTCATAGTGCGCCGCCGCCTGAGCCTCGCTCATGATCTGAATGCACACGCGCCATTTCGGGAAATCACCGCGCTCGATGGCACTGAACAAGTCACGCTGGGCGTAATCCGGATCAGTACCCGCTAAGCGCGCTGCTTCAGCCGGAGCGAGGTTCTTGATCCCTTGCTTGGTCTTGTAGTGCCACTTCACCCAGTGACGCTCACCTTGAGCGTTGATGAGGCTGTAAGTGTGGCTTCCAAAGCCGTGCATGTGGCGGTATCCGTCAGGGATACCCCGGTCGGAGAACAGGATGGTGACCTGGTGCAGCGCCTCGGGCGAATGCGACCAGAAGTCCCACATCATCTGGGCACTTTTCAGGTTGCTTTGCGGCAAACGCTTCTGGGTGTGGATAAAGTCCGGAAACTTCAGTGGATCGCGAATGAAGAACACGGGGGTGTTGTTGCCAACGATGTCCCAGTTGCCTTCCTCGGTGTAAAACTTCAAGGCAAAGCCGCGCGGATCACGCTCGGTATCGGCCGAACCACGCTCACCGCCCACAGTGGAAAACCGCAGGAAAGTCGGGGTTTGCTTCCCGATTGCCTCAAACAGCTTCGCGCTGGTGTATTGAGTAATATCACGCGTCACAGTGAACGTACCGTAAGCACCCGAGCCTTTGGCGTGTACACGGCGCTCAGGGATGTTTTCACGGTTGAAGTGGGCAAGCTTCTCGATCAGGTGAAAGTCGTCGAGCAGCAGCGGGCCGCGAGGGCCGGCGGAGCGGGAATTCTGGTTATCGGCAACAGGAGCGCCACTGGCGGTGGTAAGCGTTGTGTTTTGGCTCATGCGATCTTCCTTCCTCTGTCGGTCTTGAACTGCCGGCTAATCGGCTGAGAAGGAGTATTGATCATCAATATGACACCTACAAATTCATTAACTTGCAGACATCGATAGAAAAATACTAATGATCATCCCCGTCACATGATGACGACACAGACGAAGGAAACGCTTGTACAAAAGGCGCGTTTCTTACAGGCACAAAAAACCGGGCACTAGGCCCGGTTCTTTGTTTCAGACTGACGTCTTACTCGGCAGATACAGCTTCGCCAGCAGTAGCACGATCAACCAACTCGACGTACGCCATAGGCGCGTTGTCGCCAGCGCGGAAACCGCACTTGAGGATGCGCAGGTAGCCACCCTCACGGGTAGCGTAACGCTTGCCCAGGTCGTTGAAGAGCTTACCAACGATAGCTTTCGAACGAGTACGGTCGAAAGCCAGACGGCGGTTAGCAACGCTATCTATCTTGGCCAAAGTGATCAGCGGCTCGGCAACGCGGCGCAGTTCTTTAGCTTTTGGCAGAGTAGTTTTGATCAGCTCGTGCTCGAACAGCGACACCGCCATGTTTTGGAACATGGCCTTGCGGTGCGAGCTGGTGCGGCTCAGGTGACGACCACTTTTACGATGACGCATGGTTCATTCCTTACCAAACACTACGTTCGGTGATTACGACGATCAGGCAGTCGCCTTGTCGTCCTTCTTAAGACTTGCAGGCGGCCAGTTGTCGAGGCGCATGCCGAGGGACAGACCGCGGGAGGCCAGAACGTCCTTGATTTCAGTCAAGGATTTCTTGCCCAGGTTCGGAGTCTTCAACAGCTCTACTTCGGTACGCTGAATCAGGTCGCCGATGTAGTAGATGTTTTCCGCCTTAAGGCAGTTAGCCGAACGTACAGTCAGTTCCAGATCGTCAACCGGGCGAAGCAGGATCGGATCGATCTCGTCTTCCTGCTCGACAACCACTGGCTCACTGTCACCCTTGAGGTCGACGAACGCAGCCAACTGCTGTTGCAGGATGGTTGCAGCGCGGCGAATTGCCTCTTCAGGATCCAGAGTACCGTTGGTTTCCAGATCAATAACCAGCTTGTCCAGGTTAGTACGCTGCTCGACACGGGCGTTTTCCACCACGTATGCGATACGGCGAACCGGGCTGAACGAAGAGTCAAGCTGCAAGCGACCGATGCTGCGGCTTTCGTCTTCATCGCTCTGACGCGAATCTGCCGGTTCATAACCACGACCACGAGCTACTACGAGCTTCATGTTCAGGGCGCCGTTAGACGCCAGGTTAGCGATTACGTGATCGGGATTAACGATCTCGACATCATGATCCAGCTGAATATCGGCAGCGGTAACCACCCCCGAACCCTTCTTCGACAAGGTCAGCGTAACTTCGTCACGACCGTGCAGCTTGATAGCCAGACCTTTAAGGTTCAACAGGATTTCAATGACGTCTTCCTGTACACCTTCGATGGCGCTGTACTCGTGGAGCACACCGTCAATCTCGGCCTCGACTACTGCACAGCCGGGCATTGAGGACAACAGGATGCGGCGCAGCGCGTTGCCCAGGGTATGGCCAAAGCCACGCTCGAGAGGCTCGAGAGTGATCTTGGCGCGGGTTGGACTGACAACCTGCACATCAATGTGGCGGGGTGTCAGGAACTCATTTACCGAAATCTGCATGGATGCACCTATTTTCTAGCCCTTACTTGGAGTAGAGCTCGACAATCAGGCTTTCGTTGATGTCGGCGGACAGATCACTGCGAGCTGGAACGTTCTTGAAAACGCCCGACTTCTTCTCAGTGTCTACTTCTACCCATTCTACGCGGCCACGTTGGGCACACAGATCGAGAGCTTGGACAATGCGAAGTTGATTTTTTGCTTTCTCGCGAACAGCGACCACGTCACCAGCACGAACCTGGTAGGACGGAACGTTAACGGTCTGACCGTTTACGCTGATCGACTTGTGCGATACCAGCTGACGGGATTCGGCACGAGTCGAACCAAAGCCCATACGGTATACAACGTTGTCCAGACGGCATTCGAGCAGTTGCAGCAGGTTTTCACCGGTTGCACCTTTCTTGCCAGCAGCTTCTTTGTAGTAGCCGCTGAATTGACGCTCGAGAACGCCGTAGATACGACGGACCTTCTGCTTTTCACGCAGTTGGGTGCCGTAGTCGGACTGGCGACCGCGGCGTTGGCCGTGGATACCAGGTGCTGCTTCAATGTTGCACTTCGATTCGATCGCGCGCACGCCGCTCTTCAGGAAGAGATCGGTGCCTTCGCGACGAGCGAGTTTGCATTTTGGACCAATGTAACGAGCCATTCTTTACAATCTCCTGGATTACACGCGGCGCTTCTTCGGCGGACGGCACCCGTTGTGCGGGATTGGCGTCACGTCGGTGATGCTGGCGATCTTGTAGCCACAGCCGTTCAAAGCGCGGACTGCGGATTCACGACCTGGACCTGGACCTTTGACGTTGACGTCGAGGTTTTTCAGGCCGTATTCCAGCGCAGCTTGACCAGCACGTTCAGCAGCTACTTGAGCAGCAAACGGGGTGGACTTGCGGGAACCGCGGAAACCCGAACCACCGGAGGTAGCCCAGGAAAGAGCGTTACCTTGACGGTCGGTGATGGTCACGATGGTGTTGTTAAAAGATGCATGGATGTGGGCGATGCCATCAACCACTGTCTTTTTAACTTTTTTACGAGGACGAGCAGCAGGTTTTGCCATGATTAAATTCCTGTCGATTCGCTGGGGCGATTACTTGCGGATCGGCTTACGCGGACCTTTACGGGTACGCGCGTTGGTCTTGGTACGCTGACCGCGTACTGGAAGACCGCGACGATGACGCAGACCGCGATAGCAACCGAGGTCCATCAAGCGCTTGATTTTCATGTTGATTTCGCGACGCAGGTCACCTTCAGTGGTGAACTTCGCCACTTCGCCACGCAGCTGTTCAATTTGCTCGTCGCTCAGATCTTTGATCTTTGCTGCTGGGTTTACCCCAGTCTCTGCACAAATTTTCTGTGCAGTAGTGCGACCAACACCATAGATGTAGGTCAGCGAGATAACAGTATGCTTGTTATCTGGAATGTTAACGCCTGCAATACGGGCCATTCAGTGGGACTCCAATTGACAGCTACCTACGCCCCGGAAGCCAAGAAATAGGGCGCGAGATAATATCGCTGTAATAACAAATAATCAACCCGGCAGCGCACTAGCTGCCGGGCTTGAAGCACAATCACACTCAGCCTTGGCGCTGTTTGTGACGCGGTTCCGCGCTGCAAATTACTCGAACAACACCTTCGCGGCGAATAATCTTGCAGTTACGGCACAGCTTTTTCACCGATGCACGAACTTTCATCACCAACTCCTCGAACCTTATGGGTCAGCGCAGCATGCCGCTGCCGTAACCCTTCAGGTTGGCTTTCTTCATCAGGGATTCGTACTGGTGCGAAACGAGGTGCGATTGTACTTGGGACATGAAGTCCATCACAACCACGACGACGATCAGCAACGAGGTCCCGCCAAGGTAGAACGGTACGTTGGCTGCAACCACCAGGAACTGGGGCAACAGGCAGACGGCCGTCATGTAAAGAGCACCGAACATGGTCAAGCGAGTCAGAACGCCATCAATGTAGCGCGCAGACTGCTCACCTGGACGGATGCCCGGAATAAAGGCACCGGACTTCTTCAGGTTTTCCGCTACGTCTTTCGGATTGAACATCAACGCCGTATAGAAGAAGCAGAAGAAAATAATCCCTGCACTAAACAGCAGAATATTCAACGGCTGACCAGGAGCGATCGACTGCGAGATGTCCTGCAACCAGCCCATACCTTCAGACTGACCGAACCAGGCACCCAACGAAGCCGGGAACAGCAAAATGCTGCTCGCGAAAATAGCCGGAATAACACCGGCCATGTTCACCTTCAGCGGCAAGTGGCTGGTCTGCGCAGCGAAGACCTTGCGGCCCTGCTGACGCTTGGCGTAGTGAACAGCAATACGACGCTGACCACGCTCAATGAACACCACGAAACCGATAATCGCTACTGCCAGCAAACCGATGGCAACCAGGGCGAAGATGTTGATATCACCCTGACGTGCAGACTCGAAAGACTGCCCGATCGCTCTCGGAAGACCGGCGACGATACCCGAAAAAATCAACATCGAGATACCGTTGCCAACACCACGCTCAGTAATCTGCTCACCCAGCCACATCATGAACATCGCACCAGCCACAAACGTGGATACCGCGACGAAATGGAAGCCAAAGTCACCAGTGAACGCAACGCCCTGCCCCGCCAGACCAATGGACATGCCAATGGCCTGGACGAGAGCGAGGACGACAGTGCCGTAGCGGGTGTACTGGCTGATCTTGCGACGGCCAGCTTCACCTTCCTTCTTCAACTGCTCCAGCTGCGGGCTGACGGCGGTCATCAGTTGCATGATGATCGATGCCGAGATGTACGGCATGATCCCCAGTGCAAAGATGCTCATCCGTTCCAGCGCGCCGCCGGAAAACATGTTGAACAAGCTAAGAATGGTCCCCTCATTCTGTCGAAACAGGTCCGCGAGTCGGTCCGGGTTGATACCTGGAACCGGGATGTGTGCGCCTATTCGGTAGACGATAATCGCCAGGAACAGAAAACGCAGACGAGCCCAGAGTTCAGACATACCGCCTTTGCCGAGCGCAGAGAGAGCACCTTGCTTAGCCATTTATTCCTCGAACTTGCCGCCAGCTGCTTCGATAGCCGCACGCGCACCTTTGGTGGCGCCGATTCCCTTGCCGATAGTGACAGCGCGAGTCACTTCACCGGACAGCATGATTTTCACACGCTGTACGTTGACGTTGATCACGTTGGCATCTTTCAGGGACTGCACGGTGACGATGTCGCCTTCCACTTTAGCCAGCTCGGACAGACGCACTTCTGCGCGGTCCATGGCTTTCAGGGAAACGAAACCGAACTTCGGCAGGCGACGATGCAGCGGCTGTTGACCGCCTTCAAAGCCTGGAGCAATGGTGCCACCGGAGCGGGAGGTCTGACCTTTGTGACCACGGCCACCAGTCTTACCCAAACCGCTACCGATACCACGGCCCGGACGATGCTTTTCGCGACGGGAACCCGGCGCTGGACTCAGATCATTGAGTTTCATCGATTAACCCTCGACACGCAGCATGTAGTAAGCCTTGTTGATCATCCCGCGATTCTCGGGAGTATCCAGGACTTCTACAGTGTGACCGATGCGACGCAGACCCAGACCCTTAACGCACAGTTTGTGGTTAGGGATGCGGCCGGTCATGCTTTTGATCAGCGTTACTTTTACGGTAGCCATGATCAGAAGATCTCCTTGACGCTTTTGCCACGCTTGGCGGCAATGGATTCAGGAGACTGCATTGCTTTCAAACCCTTGAAAGTGGCGTGAACCACGTTTACCGGGTTAGTCGAGCCGTAGCACTTGGCCAGAACGTTCTGAACGCCAGCAACTTCGAGGACAGCACGCATAGCGCCGCCAGCGATGATACCGGTACCTTCAGAAGCAGGCTGCATGTACACCTTCGAAGCGCCGTGAGCGGACTTCATTGCGTACTGCAGAGTGGTGCCGTTCAGATCAACCTGGATCATGTTGCGGCGAGCAGCTTCCATTGCCTTCTGGATCGCAGCAGGCACTTCACGCGACTTGCCACGGCCGAAGCCAACACGGCCCTTACCATCACCAACCACGGTCAACGCGGTGAAAGTGAAGATACGGCCGCCTTTAACGGTTTTGGCTACGCGGTTAACTTGAACCAGCTTCTCGATGTAGCCTTCGTCGCGCTTTTGGTCGTTATTTGACATAACTTAGAACTCCAGCCCAGCTTCACGAGCAGCATCAGCCAGCGCTTTAACGCGGCCGTGGTACTTGAAGCCAGAGCGGTCGAAAGCCACTTGCGAGACGCCAGCGGCCTTAGCACGCGTAGCGACCAGCTGGCCAACCTTAGTGGCCGCGTCGATGTTGCCGGTGGCACCATCACGCAGTTCTTTATCCAAAGTCGAGGCGCTTGCCAGGACTTTGTTGCCGTCGGCCGAAATGACCTGGGCGTAGATGTGCTGCGAAGAGCGGAACACGCAGAGACGCACGACTTCGAGTTCGTGCATTTTCAGGCGTGCTTTGCGAGCGCGACGCAGTCGAGTAACTTTTTTGTCGGTCATTTGCTATGCCCTACTTCTTCTTGGCTTCTTTACGACGGACGACTTCGTCCGCGTAGCGCACACCTTTGCCTTTGTACGGCTCTGGTGGACGGAAGTCGCGGATCTCGGCGGCCACTTGACCTACCAGCTGCTTGTCGATGCCCTTGATCAGGATATCGGTCTGGCTAGGAGTCTCAGCGGTGATGCCTTCCGGCAGTTCGTAATCCACTGGGTGCGAGAAGCCAAGAGCCAGGTTCAGCACTGTGCCTTTTGCTTGCGCTTTGTAACCAACACCGACCAGCTGGAGCTTGCGCTCGAAGCCTTGGCTTACGCCTTGGACCATGTTGTTTACCAACGCACGAGTGGTACCAGCCATTGCGCGAGTCTGTTGATCGCCATTGCGAGCAGCGAAACGCAGCTCACCGGATTCTTCAACGATCTCAACGGACGAATGGATGTTCAGTTCGAGAGTGCCCTTGGCACCCTTCACCGAAAGCTGTTGGCCTGCGAATTTTACTTCGACACCGGCTGGCAGCTTAACGGGGTTCTTAGCGACGCGAGACATGCTTATCCCCCCTTAGAACACAGTGCAAAGAACTTCGCCGCCGACACCGGCAGCGCGCGCAGCACGATCAGTCATCACACCCTTGTTGGTGGAGACGATAGACACACCGAGACCGCCACGAACTTTTGGCAGATCATCGACGGACTTGTACTGACGCAGGCCTGGACGGCTAACGCGCTTCACTTCTTCGATAACCGGACGGCCTTCGAAGTACTTCAGCTCGATGGACAGCAGTGGTTTGATTTCGCTGCTGATCTGATAACCCGCAATGTAACCTTCGTCCTTCAGGACTTTGGCAACAGCTACCTTCAACGTGGAAGATGGCATGCTTACGACGGACTTTTCAGCCATCTGGGCATTACGGATACGAGTTAGCATGTCCGCTAACGGGTCCTGCATACTCATGGGCTAGACGCTCCTAATACAAAAAAATTAGCCTTGCGGCTATTACGTGTCGCCGAGAATCTCCGAGCATGAAAAACACGGGCTCAGGCGAGCCGGGTATTCTAGACACACCCCAGAAATGAATCAAGCCCCAAAAGGGGCTTGATCCAGATTCAAGGCCACCGGTGGTCAGGATCTTGCGATCCTGGACACCGAGACTTTGACAGTACTTACCAGCTKGCTTTAACCAGACCCGGTACGTCACCACGCATGGCAGCTTCACGCAGCTTGTTACGGCCGAGGCCGAACTTGCGGTAAACGCCGTGTGGACGACCGGTCAGGCGGCAGCGGTTACGCATGCGCGAAGCGCTTGCGTCACGTGGCTGCTTCTGCAGGGCTACTGTAGCTTCCCAACGCGCTTCTGGACTTGCGTTCAGAWCAACGATGATAGCTTTCAGTGCTGCACGCTTCTTGGCGTACTTGGCAACCGTGAGCTGACGCTTCAGCTCGCGGTTTTTCATGCTCATCTTGGCCATGGTCCTACTCCAATCAGTTGCGGAACGGGAATTTGAACGCACGCAGCAGAGCGCGGCCTTCATCATCGTTCTTGGCAGTGGTGGTCAGGGTGATGTCCAGACCGCGGAGAGCATCGATCTTGTCGTAGTCGATTTCCGGGAAGATGATCTGCTCTTTCACGCCCATGCTGTAGTTGCCACGACCATCGAAGGACTTGGCATTCAGGCCGCGGAAGTCGCGAACCCGAGGCAGGGAGATCGACAGCAGACGATCCAGGAACTCGTACATACGCTCACGGCGCAGGGTCACTTTGACGCCGATCGGCCAACCTTCACGGACTTTAAAGCCAGCGATGGATTTGCGAGCGTAGGTCACAACGACTTTCTGGCCGGTGATCTTTTCCAGGTCAGCAACAGCGTGCTCGATGACTTTTTTGTCGCCGATCGCTTCGCCCAGACCCATGTTCAGGGTGATTTTGGTAACGCGCGGAACTTCCATCACGTTCGAAAGCTTAAGTTCTTCCTTAAGTTTCGGAGCAATTTCCTTCCGGTAAATCTCTTTTAGTCGTGCCATGGTCTCATCTACCTAGCAGTGTTCAAGCATCAACCGCTTTTTGGGTCGACTTGAAGACACGAATTTTCTTGCCGTCTTCTACTTTGAAACCAACGCGGTCAGCCTTGTTGGTTTCGCCGTTGAAAATGGCGACGTTAGAAGCATCCAGTGGAGCTTCTTTTTCGACGATACCGCCCTGCACGCCCGACATCGGGTTAGGCTTGGTATGACGCTTGACCAGGTTCAGACCACCAATAACCAAACGGTTGTTAGCGAGAACCTTAAGCACCTTACCGCGCTTACCTTTGTCTTTGCCGGCGATCACGATGATCTCGTCGTCACGACGAATCTTTTGCATGTCGGATCTCCTTACAGCACTTCTGGGGCGAGCGAGACGATCTTCATGAACTTCTCAGTACGAAGTTCACGGGTCACTGGCCCAAAGATACGGGTGCCGATCGGCTCTTGCTTGTTGTTCAACAGAACAGCAGCGTTGCCATCAAAGCGGATAATGGAGCCATCAGCACGACGTACGCCGTGACGAGTGCGGACTACAACAGCAGTCATCACTTGGCCTTTTTTCACTTTACCGCGAGGAATTGCTTCCTTGACGGTAACTTTGATGATGTCACCGATACCAGCGTAACGACGATGGGAGCCACCCAGCACCTTGATGCACATAACGCGGCGAGCGCCGCTGTTATCGGCCACATCGAGCATGGATTGAGTCTGAATCATATAATTTCTCCGACCCCTAGTCCTTAGACTTCCACAGCGCGTTCGAGAACATCAACCAGCGCCCAAGACTTGGTCTTGGCCAAAGGACGAGTTTCACGAATAGTGACTTTGTCGCCGATGTGGCACTGATTGGTTTCGTCGTGCGCGTGCAGCTTAGTCGAACGCTTAACGTATTTACCGTAGATCGGGTGCTTAACGCGACGCTCGATCAGAACGGTGATGGTTTTGTCCATCTTGTCGCTGACAACACGGCCAGTCAGCGTACGGACAGTTTTTTCGGCTTCAGCCATGATTACTTACCTGCCTGCTGGTTGAGCACAGTCTTCACGCGAGCGATGTCACGCTTAACTTGCGAGAGCAGATGAGACTGCCCCAACTGGCCAGTTGCTTTCTGCATACGCAGATTGAACTGGTCGCGCAGCAAGCCGAGCAGTTGCTCGTTCAGCTGCTGTGCGGATTTTTCACGAAGTTCATTCGCTTTCATCACATCACCGTCCGTTTAACAAAGGAGGTGGCGAGCGGCAGCTTTGCAGCAGCCAGGGCGAAAGCCTCACGCGCCAGCTCTTCAGAAACACCCTCGATTTCATACAGGACTTTGCCTGGCTGAATCTGGGCAACCCAGTATTCGACGTTACCCTTACCTTTACCCATCCGAACTTCGAGTGGCTTCTTGGAAATAGGCTTGTCCGGGAATACACGGATCCAGATCTTGCCGCCACGTTTTACGTGACGGGTCAGTGCACGACGCGCTGACTCGATCTGACGAGCGGTGAGACGACCACGAGCTACAGACTTCAGCGCGAACTCGCCGAAGCTGACTTTGCTACCGCGCTGAGCCAGACCACGGTTGTGGCCTGTCATCTGCTTGCGGAACTTCGTACGCTTTGGTTGCAACATTTGGCGTACCCCTTACTTAGCAGCTTTTTTACGAGGCGCTGGTGCTTGTGGTTTCAGTTCTTCTTGGCGACCACCAATTACTTCGCCTTTGAAGATCCAAACCTTTACACCGATCACACCGTAAGTGGTGTGAGCTTCGTAGTTGGCATAGTCGATGTCGGCACGCAGGGTGTGCAGTGGCACACGACCTTCGCGATACCATTCAGTACGTGCGATTTCAGCACCGCCGAGACGACCGCTCACTTGGATTTTGATGCCTTTGGCACCAATGCGCATGGCGTTCTGTACGGCGCGCTTCATAGCGCGACGGAACATTACGCGACGCTCCAGCTGCTGAGCTACGCTCTGCGCAACCAGCATACCGTCGAGCTCCGGCTTGCGGATCTCTTCGATATTGATGTGCACAGGCACACCCATTTGCTTGGTCAGGTCCTGACGCAGTTTCTCAACATCTTCACCTTTCTTCCCGATAACGATACCTGGACGAGCGGTGTGGATGGTGATACGTGCAGTTTGGGCCGGACGATGGATATCGATACGGCTTACGGACGCGCTTTTTAGTTTGTCTTGGAGATACTCACGCACCTTCAGATCTGCGAGCAAATAGTCCGCATAAGTCCGACCGTCTGCGTACCAGACGGAGGTGTGCTCCTTGACGATTCCCAGGCGAATGCCAATGGGATGTACTTTCTGACCCATCTCTTCGACTCCGTTACTTGTCAGCAACCTTGACAGTGATATGGCAAGACCGCTTGACGATGCGATCAGCACGGCCTTTGGCACGTGGCATGATGCGCTTCAGCGAACGCCCTTCGTTGACGAAAACGGTGCTGACCTTCAGGTCATCAACGTCTGCGCCTTCGTTATGCTCGGCGTTGGCTACGGCCGACTCCAGCACTTTCTTCATGATCTCGGCGGCTTTCTTACTGCTGAAAGCCAACAGGTTGAGCGCTTCGCCCACCTTCTTCCCGCGGATCTGGTCGGCGACCAAGCGGGCTTTCTGGGCGGAGATTCGAGCGCCCGACAACTTAGCGGCTACTTCCATTTCCTAACCCCTTAACGCTTGGCTTTCTTGTCTGCCACGTGCCCGCGATAAGTGCGGGTACCGGCGAACTCGCCCAGTTTGTGGCCGACCATGTCTTCGTTCACGAGAACTGGGACGTGCTGACGACCGTTGTGTACTGCGATGGTCAGACCGACCATTTGTGGCAGGATCATCGAACGACGCGACCAGGTTTTCACCGGTTTGCGATCGTTCTTTTCCGCCGCCACTTCGATCTTCTTCAGTAGGTGAAGATCGATAAAAGGACCTTTTTTCAGAGAACGTGGCACTGTCGTATCCCTCTATTTACTTGCGACGACGGACGATCATTTTGTCGGTACGCTTATTACCACGAGTCTTCGCGCCCTTAGTCGGGAAGCCCCATGGCGATACCGGATGACGACCACCAGAGGTACGACCTTCACCACCACCATGTGGGTGGTCAACCGGGTTCATGGCAACACCACGAACGGTTGGGCGAACGCCACGCCAGCGTTTGGCACCAGCTTTACCCAGCGAACGCAGGCTGTGCTCGGAGTTCGAGACTTCGCCCAGGGTCGCACGGCATTCAGCCAGGACTTTACGCATTTCACCGGAACGCAGACGCAGGGTAACGTACACGCCTTCACGAGCGATCAGCTGAGCCGAAGCACCAGCGGAACGAGCGATCTGAGCGCCTTTACCTGGCTTCAATTCGATGCCGTGTACGGTGCTACCAACTGGAATGTTGCGCAGTTGCAGAGCGTTGCCCGGCTTGATCGGTGCCAGGGCACCTGCGATCAGCTGGTCGCCAGCGCTCACGCCTTTAGGGGCGATGATGTAGCGACGCTCGCCATCTGCGTACAGCAGCAGAGCGATGTGAGCAGTACGGTTTGGATCGTATTCGATACGCTCGACAGTGGCAGCGATGCCATCTTTGTCGTTGCGACGGAAGTCGACCAGACGATAATGCTGCTTATGACCACCACCGATGTGACGAGTGGTAATACGGCCATTGTTGTTACGACCACCAGACTTCGATTTCTTCTCGAGCAGCGGTGCGTGAGGAGCGCCTTTATGCAGCTCCTGGTTGACCACCTTGACCACAAAACGGCGGCCAGGGGAAGTCGGTTTGCATTTAACGATTGCCATGATGCACCCCTTCCTTACTCAGCACTGCTGCTGAAATCGAGATCTTGGCCTGGCTGAAGGGAGATAACTGCCTTCTTCCAGTCATTACGCTTGCCCAGACCGCGAGCAGTGCGCTTGCTCTTACCCAGAACATTCAGGGTAGTAACACGCTCTACTTTCACGCTGAACAGGCTTTCGACGGCCTTCTTGATTTCCAGCTTGGTTGCGTCGGTAGCAACCTTGAAAACGAACTGGCCTTTCTTGTCTGCCAGAACCGTAGCCTTCTCGGAAACGTGCGGGCCAAGCAGAACTTTAAATACGCGTTCCTGGTTCATCCCAGCAGCTCCTCGAATTTCTTCACGGCCGACACGGTGATCAACACCTTGTCGTATGCGATCAGACTAACTGGATCGGAACCTTGCACGTCACGTACATCTACGTGTGGCAGGTTACGAGCAGCCAGGTACAGGTTCTGATCAACAGCGTCGGACACGATCAGAACGTCGGTCAGGCTCATGTTGTTCAGTTTGCCCAGCAGGTCTTTGGTTTTCGGCGTTTCAACGGCGAAATCCTGAACCACGACCAGACGATCAGTACGCACCAGCTCAGCAAGGATGGAACGCATTGCTGCGCGATACATCTTCTTGTTCAGCTTCTGGGAGTGATCCTGAGGACGAGCTGCGAAAGTGGTACCGCCGCCACGCCAGATTGGGCTACGGATAGTACCGGCACGAGCACGGCCAGTACCTTTCTGACGCCATGGGCGCTTACCGCCACCACGAACGTCGGAACGGGTCTTTTGCTGCTTGGAACCCTGACGACCGCCAGCCATGTAGGCTACGACTGCTTGGTGAACCAGCGTCTCGTTGAATTCGCCGCCAAATGTCAGTTCGGAAACTTCGATCGCTTGAGCGTCATTTACATTTAATTGCATGTCAGCTTCCCCTTAACCGCGAGCCTTGGCTGCTGGACGTACAACCAAGTTGCCGCCAGTAGCGCCAGGAACAGCGCCCTTGACCAACAACAGATTGCGTTCAGCGTCCACGCGCACTACTTCGAGGGACTGCACGGTCACGCGCTCAGCGCCCATATGACCGGACATTTTTTTGCCCTTGAATACACGACCAGGAGTCTGGCACTGGCCGATAGAGCCTGGAACGCGGTGGGATACGGAGTTACCGTGGGTGTTATCTTGCCCGCGGAAATTCCAACGCTTGATCGTACCCTGGAAGCCTTTACCCTTGGACTGACCGGTTACATCAACCAGTTGACCAGCGGCGAAGATTTCAGCGTTGATCAGATCGCCGGCCTGGTACTCGCCTTCTTCAAGGCGGAATTCCATTACGGTACGACCAGCGGCAACGTTCGCTTTAGCGAAGTGGCCAGCCTGAGCTGCTGTTACACGCGAAGCACGACGCTCGCCGACAGTGACTTGCACTGCACGATAGCCATCGGTCTCTTCAGTTTTGAACTGGGTGACGCGATTCGGCTCGATCTCAATGACCGTGACCGGAATGGAGACACCTTCTTCGGTGAAAATACGGGTCATACCGCATTTACGACCGACTACACCAATAGTCATGTTGTAAACCTCATGAGTGTACGGGGCTTTCACCCGCTATGGCCGCCCATTTCAGAGCGTTACACGACTAAGACCGAGTCTTAGCCGAGGCTGATCTGTACTTCCACACCGGCCGCCAGATCAAGCTTCATAAGTGCATCAACGGTTTTATCCGTTGGCTGGACGATGTCCAGAACGCGCTTATGAGTACGGATCTCGTACTGGTCACGCGCGTCTTTGTTGACGTGCGGGGAGACCAGAACGGTGAACCGCTCTTTACGGGTAGGCAGTGGAATTGGACCACGCACTTGAGCACCAGTACGTTTCGCGGTTTCCACGATTTCCTGGGTGGATTGGTCGATCAGGCGATGGTCAAAAGCCTTCAACCTGATACGGATTTGCTGATTTTGCATTGGATTTCAGACTCCGGCTGCTATTCCCAGCGAGCGCAATACGCCCGTTAAAAGGAGGCGCAATTCTATAGACGCCCCAGATAGGTGTCAACCCAATAAAAAAGCCCCCGCTGAGCGGGGGCTTTTCAAAGCATCGAAGCTATCTCAAAAGAGATGCTTACTCGATGATTTTGGCTACGACGCCAGCGCCGACGGTACGACCGCCTTCACGGATAGCGAAACGCAGGCCGTCTTCCATCGCGATGGTCTTGATCAGGGTAACTTCCATCTGGATGTTATCACCTGGCATTACCATTTCAACGCCTTCTGGCAGCTGGCAGTTACCAGTCACGTCAGTAGTACGGAAGTAGAACTGTGGACGGTAGCCTTTGAAGAACGGAGTGTGACGACCGCCTTCTTCCTTGCTCAGAACGTAAACTTCTGCGGTGAACTTGGTGTGCGGCTTAACCGAACCCGGCTTAACCAGAACCTGGCCACGCTCAACGTCGTCACGCTTGGTACCACGCAGCAGAACGCCGCAGTTCTCGCCAGCACGACCTTCGTCGAGCAGTTTGCGGAACATTTCAACACCGGTGCAGGTGGTGGTGGTGGTGTCACGCAGACCAACGATTTCCAGAGCATCTTGAACGCGAACGATACCGCGCTCGATACGACCAGTCACAACAGTACCACGACCCGAGATCGAGAATACGTCTTCGATTGGCATCAGGAATGGCTTGTCGATAGCACGCTCTGGCTCTGGGATGTAGCTGTCCAGAGTTTCAACCAGTTTACGAACGGCAGTGGTGCCCATTTCGTTGTCGTCTTTGCCTTCCAGCGCCATACGAGCCGAACCGATGATGATTGGAGTGTCATCGCCCGGGAAGTCGTAGGTGGACAGCAGGTCGCGAACTTCCATCTCGACCAGTTCCAGCAGCTCAGCGTCGTCTACCAGGTCAGCCTTGTTCAGGAAAACCACGATGTACGGAACGCCTACCTGACGGGACAGCAGGATGTGTTCACGGGTTTGTGGCATCGGACCATCAGCGGCCGAGCAAACCAGGATCGCGCCGTCCATCTGGGCAGCACCGGTGATCATGTTCTTCACATAGTCAGCGTGACCTGGGCAGTCAACGTGAGCGTAGTGACGGATCTTCGAGTTGTACTCGACGTGCGCGGTGTTGATGGTGATACCACGAGCTTTTTCTTCTGGAGCGCTGTCGATTTTATCGAAATCAACGATTGCAGAACCGAAAACTTCGGAGCAAACGCGAGTCAGAGCTGCGGTCAGAGTGGTTTTACCGTGGTCAACGTGACCGATGGTGCCAACGTTGACGTGCGGTAGGGAACGATCAAATTTTTCTTTAGCCACGACAATTAACTCCTTGCCTAAAGGACTGAATCAGCCTTGTTTTTTGGTTACAGTTTCGACGATGTGCGACGGAGCTGTATTGTATTTTTTGAATTCCATAGAGTAGCTTGCGCGACCCTGGGACATCGAACGAACGTCGGTCGCATAACCGAACATCTCGCCCAACGGAACTTCAGCACGGATCACCTTGCCGGAGACCGTGTCTTCCATACCCAGAATCATGCCGCGACGACGGTTAAGGTCGCCCATCACGTCACCCATATAGTCTTCAGGCGTAACAACCTCTACCGCCATGATCGGCTCGAGCAACTCACCACCGCCCTTCTGGGCCAGTTGCTTGGTCGCCATGGAAGCAGCCACCTTAAACGCCATCTCGTTCGAGTCGACGTCGTGGTAAGAACCATCAAACACGGTAGCCTTCAGGCCGATCAGCGGATAGCCGGCAACTACGCCGTTCTTCATCTGCTCTTCGATACCCTTCTGGATAGCCGGGATGTATTCCTTAGGAACCACACCACCCACTACTTCGTTCACGAATTGCAGACCTTCCTGACCTTCGTCAGCAGGAGCAAAACGGATCCAGCAATGGCCGAACTGGCCACGACCGCCGGACTGACGAACGAACTTGCCTTCGATTTCGCAATTCTTCGTGATGCGCTCACGATACGAAACCTGAGGCTTGCCGATGTTGGCTTCGACGTTGAACTCACGGCGCATCCGGTCAACCAGGATGTCCAGGTGCAACTCGCCCATGCCAGAGATGATCGTTTGACCAGTCTCTTCATCAGTCTTGACGCGGAAAGACGGGTCTTCCTGAGCAAGTTTGCCCAGAGCGATACCCATTTTTTCCTGGTCATCCTTGGTCTTAGGCTCAACGGCAACCGAAATAACCGGCTCCGGGAAGTCCATGCGAACCAGGATGATTGGCTTGTCAGCGTTGCACAAGGTTTCACCAGTGGTGACGTCCTTCATGCCGATCAGGGCCGCGATGTCACCAGCGCGTACTTCCTTGATCTCTTCGCGGGCGTTTGCGTGCATCTGCACCATACGGCCCACGCGCTCTTTCTTGCCTTTGACCGAGTTGATCACGCCGTCGCCGGAGGCCAACACGCCCGAGTAAACACGGACGAAAGTCAAGGTACCCACGAATGGGTCGGTAGCGATCTTGAACGCCAGAGCCGAGAACGGCTCGTTGTCGTCTGCATGACGCTCCATCTGCTTTTCCTCGTCATCCGGGTCAGTACCCTTGATGGCAGGAATGTCGGTTGGAGCCGGCAGGTAGTCGATAACGGCGTCGAGAACCAGGGGAACACCCTTGTTCTTGAAGGAAGAACCGCAAACAGCCAGAACGATCTCACCAGCGATAGTACGCTGACGCAGAGCACCCTTGATTTCCTCGATGGTGAGTTCTTCACCTTCAAGGTACTTGTTCATCAGCTCTTCGCTGGCTTCGGCCGCAGCCTCAACCATGTTGTTGCGCCACTCTTCAGCCAGTTCCTGCAATTCAGCAGGGATAGCTTCACGACGAGGAGTCATACCCTTGTCGGCATCGTTCCAGTAAACCGCTTCCATGGTCATCAGATCGATCTGACCCTGGAAGTTGTCTTCGGAACCGATAGCCAGCTGGATAGGCACCGGAGTGTGACCCAGACGCTGCTTGATCTGAGCGATCACACGCAGGAAGTTCGCACCGGCACGGTCCATCTTGTTCACGTAAACGATACGTGGAACACCGTACTTGTTGGCTTGACGCCATACGGTTTCGGACTGCGGCTCAACGCCGGAAGTACCGCAGAACACAACGACCGCGCCGTCGAGTACGCGCAGGGAACGTTCAACTTCAATAGTGAAGTCTACGTGGCCCGGGGTATCGATGACGTTGAAACGGTACTGGTCCTTGTGCTGCTTCGCAGAACCCTGCCAGAAGGCGGTAATGGCAGCAGAAGTAATGGTAATACCACGCTCCTGCTCCTGCACCATCCAGTCTGTGGTCGCGGCGCCGTCATGCACCTCGCCCATTTTGTGACTTTTGCCAGTGTAAAAAAGGACGCGCTCAGTGGTGGTGGTTTTACCAGCATCCACGTGTGCAACGATACCAATGTTACGGTAGCGATTAATCGGTGTTGTACGAGCCATAAAGCCCTCGCAAAATGAGTGACGCTAAAATTAGAAGCGGTAGTGCGAGAAAGCCTTGTTGGCTTCAGCCATACGGTGAACGTCTTCACGCTTCTTAACTGCAGCACCTTTACCTTCGGCAGCGTCCAACAGTTCGCCAGCCAAACGCAGAGCCATAGACTTCTCGCCGCGCTTGCGGGCGTAGTCTACCAACCAGCGCATTGCCAGAGCGTTACGACGGGAAGGACGAACCTCGACCGGAACCTGGTAAGTAGCACCACCAACGCGGCGCGACTTCACTTCGACCAGCGGAGCGATGGCGTCGAGTGCTTTTTCGAAGAGTTCCAGGGGATCGGTGCCGGCCTTACGAGCCTTCACGGTATCCAGGGCACCATAAACGATACGCTCGGCAACGGCTTTCTTGCCGCTTTCCATTACGTGGTTCATGAATTTGGCGAGGATTTGGCTTCCGTATTTCGGATCGTCCAGAATCTCACGCTTGGCTGCTACGCGACGTCTTGGCATTGATAAGCCCTCAAACGGTCTTCAGGTTAGCCCGGGACAGCTCCTATGGATGCGTGCCCGACCTTACTCTTATCGACTCAATAAAATTAAAAACTGCAAAACGGCCGATTACTTCGGACGCTTGGTACCGTACTTCGAACGACCCTGGTTACGACCTTTAACACCGGAAGTATCCAACGAACCGCGAACGGTGTGGTAACGAACACCTGGCAAGTCTTTTACACGACCGCCGCGGATCAGTACCACGCTGTGCTCTTGCAGGTTGTGGCCTTCACCGCCGATGTACGAGGAAACCTCGAAACCGTTGGTCAGACGCACACGGCATACTTTACGCAGTGCCGAGTTAGGTTTTTTCGGCGTGGTGGTGTACACACGGGTGCACACGCCACGGCGTTGCGGGCAGTTCTGCAGCGCAGGCACGTCGGATTTCTCGACGATACGCTTACGCGGCTGACGTACCAGCTGGTTGATAGTTGCCATCTACTAGCTCCACTGTTGTCTTGCGACGCTATTGTCTTGCAAGAAAAGCAAAATGGCAGGAACGAGTTCCCGCCAAATTTAGGGGTACAAGAGTCTAAAGAGGATCTTGTCCCCAGTCAAGGCAAGGCCCCGCCCTCCCCGCTCATCCAATCTCGACAAATTGTCTCGATTCGATGAACGGAGCGACCAGGGCCTCACACTCATTTACCGCAGAACTCAGTTACCGCTCGAGTTCAGCGCTTCGGTCAGTGCAGCTTCCACTTCACTGGCGCTTACGCGCAACGGCTTGTCTGCTTCACGGCGGCGCTTACGCTCGCTGTGATAAGCCAGGCCGGTACCGGCCGGGATCAGACGACCCACGACCACGTTTTCTTTCAGGCCGCGCAGGTAATCGCGCTTGCCGGTTACCGCCGCCTCGGTCAGTACGCGAGTGGTTTCCTGGAAGGAAGCCGCCGAGATGAACGATTCGGTGGACAACGACGCCTTGGTGATACCCAGCAGAACGCGAGTGAACTTGGAGACAAACTTGTCTTCGCCGCTCAGACGCTCGTTCTCTACCAGTACATGAGTCAATTCCATCTGGTCGCCCTTGATGAAACTGGAATCGCCGGATTCAGCGATCTCAACTTTACGCAGCATCTGACGCAGGATGGTCTCGATGTGCTTGTCGTTGATCTTCACGCCTTGCAGACGGTAAACGTCCTGGATCTCGTTGACGATGTACTTGGCCAGCGCACTCACACCCAGCAGACGCAGGATGTCGTGTGGATCGCTCGGACCGTCGGAGATAACTTCGCCGCGGTTTACCTGTTCGCCTTCGAACACGTTCAGGTGACGCCACTTCGGAATCAGCTCTTCATACGGATCGGTACCGTCGTTCGGGGTGATGACCAGACGGCGCTTGCCTTTGGTCTCTTTACCGAACGCGATGGTGCCGCTGACTTCAGCCAGAATCGACGCTTCTTTCGGACGACGGGCTTCGAACAAGTCGGCAACACGCGGCAGACCACCGGTGATGTCGCGAGTTTTCGAAGTCTCTTGCGGGATACGAGCGATAACATCACCGATCGCGATCTTCGCACCATCCGCCACACCGACCAGGGCGTTGGCTGGCAGGAAGTACTGAGCGATAACGTCAGTGCCTGGCAGCAACAGATCCTTGCCGTTGTCGTCGACCATCTTCACGGCAGGACGGATGTCCTTACCGGCAGCTGGACGATCTTTGGCGTCGAGTACTTCAATGTTGGTCATACCGGTCAATTCGTCAGTCTGACGCTTGATCGTGATGCCTTCTTCCATGCCCACGTAGGTCACGGTACCTTTCATTTCGGTAACGATTGGGTGAGTGTGCGGATCCCACTTGGCCACGATAGCGCCAGCTTCGACCTTGTCACCTTCTTTAACCGAAATCACGGCACCGTACGGCAGCTTGTAACGCTCGCGCTCACGACCGAAGTCGTCAGCGATCGCCAACTCACCGGAACGGGACACAGCAACCAGGCAACCATCCACTCGTTCAACGTGCTTCAGGTTATGCAGACGGACGGTACCGCCATTCTTCACCTGAACGCTGTCGGCTGCGGAGGTCCGGCTTGCCGCACCACCGATGTGGAACGTACGCATGGTCAGCTGGGTACCCGGCTCACCGATGGACTGGGCAGCGATAACGCCGACCGCTTCACCGATGTTCACCTGGTGACCACGAGCCAAGTCACGGCCGTAGCACTTGGCGCAAATACCGAAGCGGGTTTCGCAGCTGATCGGCGAACGCACGATCACTTCGTCGATGCTGTTCAGCTCGATGAACTCGACCCACTTCTCGTCTACCAGGGTGCCGGCAGGAACGATGACGTCCTCGGTACCTGGCTTGAATACGTCACGGGCGATAACACGACCCAATACGCGCTCACCCAACGGCTCTACAACGTCACCGCCTTCAATGTGCGGAGTCATCAACAGACCGTGTTCGGTGCCGCAATCGATCTCGGTTACAACCAGATCTTGTGCAACGTCTACCAGACGACGAGTCAGGTAACCGGAGTTAGCGGTTTTCAACGCAGTATCCGCAAGACCCTTACGAGCACCGTGAGTGGAGATGAAGTACTGAAGTACGCTCAAACCTTCACGGAAGTTCGCAGTAATCGGCGTTTCAATGATGGAACCGTCCGGCTTGGCCATCAGGCCACGCATACCGGCCAGCTGACGAATCTGTGCTGCGGAACCCCGCGCACCCGAGTCAGCCATCATGTACATCGAGTTGAAAGACTCTTGGTCGACTTCGTTGCCGTGACGGTCGATGACTTTCTCTTTCGAGAGGTTGGCCATCATCGCCTTGGAGACTTCGTCGTTCGCTTTCGACCAAAGGTCGATCACTTTGTTGTACTTCTCGCCCTGGGTTACCAGGCCGGAGGCGTACTGGCTTTCGATCTCTTTCACTTCATCAGTAGCAGCATTGATGATGCGGGCTTTTTCATCCGGGATAACGAAGTCGTTAACACCGATGGAAACGCCGGAAATGGTCGAATAAGCAAAACCGGTGTACATCAACTGGTCAGCGAAGATCACAGTCTCTTTCAAACCAACCACGCGATAGCACTGGTTGATCAGCTTGGAGATCGCCTTTTTCTTCATCGGCAGGTTGACGACGTCGTACGACAGACCTTTTGGCACAACCTGGAACAACAGAGCACGGCCGACAGTGGTGTCGACGATACGGGTGTTGCTCACGCTGCCGCCATCACGGTCGTTGACGGTT
Organism: Pseudomonas sp. P4_C4; assembly: GCF_056402055.1. Classification (NCBI taxonomy): domain Bacteria; kingdom Pseudomonadati; phylum Pseudomonadota; class Gammaproteobacteria; order Pseudomonadales; family Pseudomonadaceae; genus Pseudomonas; species Pseudomonas sp. P4_C4. The sequence goes on from NZ_JBFUID010000034.1 coordinate 154,029, forward strand.
TCGTTGATCCGCACCTTGACCTTGGCGTGCAGTGCGGCTTCGCCGGCACGGAACACACGGTCAACTTCCTGCAGATCCGCGAACACACGACCTTCGCCCTTGGCGTTGATCGCTTCACGAGTCATGTAGTACAGACCCAATACAACGTCCTGCGAAGGAACGATGATTGGCTCACCGTTGGCTGGCGACAGAATGTTGTTGGTCGACATCATCAACGCACGCGCTTCGAGCTGGGCTTCCAGCGTCAGCGGTACGTGCACGGCCATTTGGTCGCCGTCGAAGTCGGCGTTGTACGCAGCGCAGACCAGAGGGTGCAGCTGAATAGCCTTACCTTCGATCAGTACCGGTTCAAACGCCTGGATACCCAGACGGTGAAGGGTCGGTGCACGGTTGAGAAGTACCGGGTGTTCGCGAATCACTTCAGCGAGAACGTCCCAAACTTCCGGCAGCTCGCGCTCGACCATCTTCTTGGCAGCTTTGATGGTGGTAGCGAGACCACGCATTTCCAGCTTGCCGAAAATGAACGGCTTGAACAGCTCGAGAGCCATTTTCTTCGGCAGACCGCACTGGTGCAGACGCAAGGTCGGACCTACGGTAATTACCGAACGGCCGGAGTAGTCRACRCGCTTRCCGAGCARGTTCTGRCGGAAWCGACCYTGCTTRCCCTTGAKCATGTCAGCCAGGGATTTCAGAGGACGCTTGTTGGAACCGGTGATAGCGCGGCCACGACGACCGTTGTCGAGCAGTGCGTCGACAGCTTCCTGCAACATACGCTTTTCGTTGCGCACGATGATGTCCGGAGCGGACAGATCCAGCAGGCGCTTCAAACGGTTGTTACGGTTGATCACTCGACGATACAGATCGTTGAGGTCGGAAGTCGCGAAGCGACCGCCATCCAGCGGGACCAGTGGACGCAGATCTGGCGGCAGAACCGGCAGAACGGTCAGCACCATCCACTCTGGCAGGTTGCCGGAACCCTGGAAGGCTTCCATCAACTTCAGACGCTTGGACAGCTTCTTGATCTTGGTTTCGGAGTTGGTTTGCGGAATCTCTTCGCGCAGACGACCAATCTCGTGTTCCAGGTCGATAGCGTGCAGCAGTTCGCGGACAGCTTCGGCACCCATGCGGGCATCGAAATCGTCGCCGAACTCTTCCAGCGCTTCGAAGTACTGCTCGTCGTTCAGCAGCTGACCTTTTTCAAGGGTGGTCATGCCTGGATCGATAACGACGTAGCTCTCGAAGTAGAGAACGCGTTCGATATCACGCAGGGTCATGTCCATCAGCAAGCCGATACGCGACGGCAGCGATTTCAGGAACCAGATGTGGGCAACTGGCGAGGCCAGTTCGATGTGCGCCATGCGCTCACGACGAACTTTTGCCAGCGCGACTTCAACGCCGCACTTCTCGCAGATCACACCACGGTGCTTCAAGCGCTTGTACTTACCGCACAGGCACTCGTAATCCTTTACCGGGCCAAAGATCTTGGCGCAGAACAGGCCGTCACGCTCAGGCTTGAACGTACGGTAGTTGATGGTTTCCGGCTTTTTAACTTCACCGAACGACCACGAACGGATCATCTCAGGCGATGCCAATCCGATACGGATGGCGTCGAACTCTTCGACTTGACCCTGGTTTTTCAGCAAATTCAGTAGGTCTTTCAAGGCCTTTCCTCCTGGCGGAGCAGAGAGCGGGCAATCCTGCCCCGCTCTCGATTCGCGTCACGTGTTATTCGGTTTCCAGATCGATATCGATGCCGAGGGAACGAATTTCCTTGATCAACACGTTGAAGGACTCGGGCATGCCCGGCTCCATACGGTGATCGCCATCCACGATGTTTTTGTACATCTTGGTACGGCCGTTCACATCGTCCGACTTCACTGTGAGCATTTCTTGCAGAGTGTAAGCGGCACCGTATGCTTCCAGTGCCCAGACCTCCATCTCCCCGAAACGCTGACCACCGAACTGCGCCTTACCACCCAGCGGCTGCTGGGTAACCAGGCTGTACGAACCGGTAGAACGAGCGTGCATCTTGTCGTCTACCAAGTGGTTCAGCTTCAGCATGTACATGTAGCCAACGGTAACCGGGCGCTCGAACTTGTTGCCGGTACGGCCGTCGGTCAGCTGCATCTGGCCGCTTTCTGGCAGGTCTGCCAGTTTCAGCATGGCCTTGATTTCGCTTTCCTTGGCACCGTCGAACACTGGAGTGGCCATTGGAACGCCGCCACGCAGGTTTTGAGCCAGATCCAGGATTTCCTGGTCCGAGAAGTCATCGAGGCTTTCCTGACGACCGCCGATCTCGTTGTAGATCTCGTGCAGGAATTTACGCAGCTCGGCAACTTTACGCTGCTCTTCAATCATGCGGTTGATCTTCTCGCCCAGACCTTTGGCCGCGAGGCCCAGGTGGGTTTCAAGGATCTGACCAACGTTCATACGCGAAGGTACGCCCAACGGGTTGAGGACGACGTCGACCGGGGTGCCATTGGCATCGTGCGGCATGTCTTCAACCGGCATGATCACGGAGACCACACCCTTGTTACCGTGACGACCGGCCATCTTGTCGCCCGGCTGGATGCGACGACGGATTGCCAGGTAGACCTTGACGATTTTCAGCACGCCTGGAGCCAGGTCATCGCCCTGCTGCAGTTTGCGCTTCTTGTCTTCGAACTTGTCGTCCAGCAGACGGCGACGATCAACGATGTAGGCCTGAGCCTTCTCGAGCTGCTCGTTCAGAGCATCTTCAGCCATGCGCAGTTTGAACCACTGGCCGTGCTCGAGACCGTCGAGAACTTCGTCGGTGATGTCCTGGCCTTTCTTCAGACCGGCGCCGCCTTCGGCTTTGTGGCCGACCAGAGCGGAACGCAGACGTTCGAAAGTAGCACCTTCAACGATACGGAACTCTTCGTTCAGGTCCTTGCGGATCTCGTCCAGCTGGGACTTCTCGATCGACAGGGCACGAGCGTCACGCTCAACGCCGTCGCGGGTGAAGACCTGTACGTCGATGACAGTACCTTTGGTACCGGTAGGTACACGCAGGGAAGTGTCTTTAACGTCGCTGGCTTTTTCACCGAAGATCGCACGCAGCAGTTTTTCTTCCGGAGTCAGTTGGGTCTCGCCTTTCGGAGTGACCTTACCGACCAGGATGTCGCCTGCGCCAACTTCGGCACCTACGTAAACGATACCGGCTTCGTCCAGCTTGTTCAGTGCCGCTTCACCCACGTTCGGGATGTCGGCAGTGATTTCCTCTGGGCCAAGCTTGGTGTCACGGGCCACACAGGTCAGTTCCTGGATGTGGATCGTGGTGAAGCGGTCTTCCTGAACAACACGCTCGGACAGGCAGATGGAGTCTTCGAAGTTGAAGCCGTTCCATGCCATGAACGCGATGCGCATGTTCTGACCCAGCGCCAGTTCACCCATGTCGGTGGACGGGCCGTCGGCCATGATGTCGCTACGCTGCACCCGATCACCCTTACGCACCAGCGGACGCTGGTTGATGCAGGTGTTCTGGTTGGAGCGGGTGTATTTGGTCAGGTTGTAGATGTCGACACCAGCTTCACCGGTTTCAACTTCGTCATCGGCAACACGAACCACGATACGGCTGGCGTCGACGGAGTCGATCACGCCGCCACGACGAGCCACGACGCAAACGCCGGAGTCACGGGCTACGTTACGCTCCATGCCGGTACCTACCAGCGGCTTGTCAGCGCGCAGGGTTGGTACAGCTTGACGCTGCATGTTCGAACCCATCAACGCACGGTTGGCGTCGTCGTGCTCGAGGAACGGAATCAGCGACGCAGCAACCGAAACTACCTGCTTCGGCGATACGTCCATCAAGGTGACGTCTTCCGGCGCCTTGACGGTGAATTCGTTCAAGTGACGAACAGCTACCAGCTCGTCGATCAGGACCTTCTTGTCGTTCATCGTGGCCGAAGCCTGAGCGATCACGTGATCAGCTTCTTCGATAGCGGACAGGAACACGATCTCGTCGGTGACCAGAGCGTCTTTCACCACACGGTACGGGCTCTCGAGGAAGCCGTACTGGTTGGTGCGCGCATAAGCGGCCAGGGAGTTGATCAGACCGATGTTCGGACCTTCCGGCGTTTCGATCGGGCAAACACGACCGTAGTGCGTCGGGTGTACGTCACGAACTTCGAAGCCGGCACGCTCACGAGTCAGACCGCCAGGGCCGAGTGCAGAAACACGACGCTTGTGGGTGATCTCGGACAGCGGGTTGTTCTGGTCCATGAACTGGGACAGCTGGCTGGAACCGAAGAACTCTTTCACCGCCGCAGCCACTGGCTTGGCGTTGATCAGGTCTTGCGGCATCAGGCCTTCGCTTTCAGCCATCGACAGGCGCTCTTTGACCGCACGCTCAACACGTACCAGGCCAACGCGGAACTGGTTCTCGGCCATTTCGCCTACGCAGCGAACACGACGGTTACCCAGGTGGTCGATGTCATCGACGATGCCTTTACCGTTGCGGATGTCGACCAGGGTCTTCAGTACCGCGACGATGTCTTCCTTGCACAGCACGCCCGAACCTTCGATCTCGGTACGACCGATACGACGGTTGAACTTCATCCGGCCGACCGCAGACAGGTCATAGCGCTCAGGGCTGAAGAACAGGTTGTTGAACAGGGTCTCGGCAGCGTCTTTGGTTGGCGGCTCGCCAGGACGCATCATGCGATAGATCTCGACCAGCGCTTCCAGTTGGTTGCTGGTGGAGTCGATCTTCAGGGTGTCGGAGACGAACGGACCGCAGTCGATATCGTTGGTGTACAGAGTTTCGATGCGAACAACCTGAGCCTTGGCGATTTTGGCCAGGATCTCGGTGTTCAGCTCGGTGTTGCACTCTGCCAGGATTTCGCCGGTTGCCGGATGCACGATGACCTTGGCGGTTGTACGACCCAGGACGTAGTCCAGAGGCACATCCAGCTCTTTGATCCCGGCTTTTTCCAGCTGGTTGATGTGGCGAGCAGTGATACGACGACCTTGCTCGACAATAACCTTGCCTTTGTCATCCAGAATATCGAGGACGGCGATTTCACCGCGCAGGCGCTGAGGCACCAGTTCCAGGCTCAGGGTCTCGCCCTTCACGTGGAATACGTTGGTGGTGTAGAACGCGTCCAGCACTTCTTCAGTGGTATAACCCAGCGCGCGCAGCAGTACCGAGGCAGGTAGCTTGCGACGACGGTCGATACGCACGAACACGCAGTCTTTCGGGTCGAACTCGAAGTCCAGCCACGAACCGCGGTAAGGAATGATGCGTGCGGAGTACAGCAGTTTACCGGAGCTGTGCGTCTTGCCACGGTCGTGGTCGAAGAACACGCCCGGGGAACGGTGCAGCTGGGAAACGATTACACGCTCGGTACCGTTGATTACGAAGGTACCGTTTTCAGTCATCAGGGGGATTTCACCCATGTAGACTTCTTGCTCTTTGATGTCCTTGATCGCTTTGTTCGACGATTCTTTGTCGAAAATGATCAGGCGCACTTTTACCCGCAAAGGTACGGCGTAAGTTACACCGCGCAATACGCATTCTTTGACATCAAATGCCGGTTCGCCCAAGCGATAACCGACGTACTCCAGCGCAGCATTGCCGGAGTAGCTGATGATCGGGAAAACGGATTTGAAGGCCGCATGCAGGCCCACGTCGCGGAACTGATCTTTAGTCGCTCCCGCTTGCAAGAATTCACGATACGAATCCAGCTGGATGGCCAGAAGGTACGGCACATCCATGACGTCCGGCAACTTGCTAAAGTCCTTGCGGATACGTTTTTTCTCAGTATATGAGTAAGCCATCAGCGTTCCCCAGCTTGGTCACCTGCTTGTTTGGCCCCTCCCGACGGGAGCAGCCAGAAAATCGTGCAAACCCCATGGTTTGCGCCACCGCATCGGGTGGTTACAGCACGTTATCGGCACCGACCGAATCGGCTGCCAGTAACGGAAAAAGGCCGGTGGCAAGAGCCACCAGCCATCAGCCTGTCGCTTAACGCTCGGGCTGGAGGAGCAAAGTCGATGCTTACTTCAGCTCGACTTTAGCGCCTGCTTCTTCCAGAGTTGCTTTGGCTTTGTCGCCTGCATCTTTGGTCACTGCTTCCAGAACCATGGCAGGAGCACCGTCAACTACAGCCTTGGCTTCTTTCAGGCCCAGACCGGTCAGTTCACGTACTGCCTTGATCACGTTAACTTTCTTCTCGCCAGCTTCCAGCAGCATGACGTTGAATTCAGTTTGCTCTTCAACAACAGCGGCAGCAGCGGCAGGACCTGCCGAAGCAGCAGCAGCGGTAACGCCGAATTTTTCTTCGAAAGCTTTGATCAGCTCAACAACTTCCATTACGGACATGTTGCCAACTGCTTCAAGGATATCGTTCTGAGAGATAGACATGAATCTAATTCCTGATATTGGGGACGGCCTACGCGACCATCGAAAAAAACAAAAAACGCGAGAAGTTGACGAGCCTTAGGCTGCAGCAGCTTCTTTCTGGTCGCGAATTGCCGCCAGAGTACGAGCCAATTTGCTGGTAGCGCCTTGAATCACGCTCATCAGCTGAGAAATTGCTTCGTCACGGGTCGGCAGAGTTGCCAGTACGTCGATTTGGTTAGCTGCGAGGAACTTGCCCTCGAACGCAGCTGCCTTGATCTCGAACTTGTCCTGACCCTTTGCGAATTCCTTGAAGATCCGGGCAGCAGCGCCTGGATGTTCTTTGGAGAACGCAATCAGGGTAGGGCCAGTGAACACGTCGTTGAGGACACTGAATTCAGTGTCAGCAACAGCGCGCTTGAGCAGGGTGTTACGTACAACACGTACGTAAACGCCAGCTTCACGAGCCTCTTTACGGAGTCCGGTCATCGCGCCTACTGTTACGCCACGGGCATCAGCCACGACAGCGGACAGAGCGACTTTGGCAGCCTCGTTGACTTCAGCGACGATGGCCTTCTTGTCTTCGAGTTTAATTGCCACGGGTTTAACTCCTGCTTGTTACCGTTTCATCTGGTCGAAACCGGATGTCGTTTTGGTGTCTGATTCGGTAAGGAACCGGGAGCACCATCTGCGTAGGCTTGTGGTTTAAGACTTGCGTCGCCTACGGTCTTGGATAGCCCCCGCCAGGCAGGGACCCCAATTTTTCAATTGGCGCGATCGCTCGCGCCAATCTGTGTCTTACGCGTCGAGCGAGCTTTGGTCGATGACCAGACCTGGGCCCATAGTGGTGCTCAGGGTAACGCGCTTGACGTAAATGCCTTTCGAGGAAGCTGGCTTGATACGCTTCAGATCAGCGATCAGGGCTTCAACGTTTTCCTTCAGCTTGACGGCGTCGAAGCCGATCTTGCCAACGGAAGTGTGGATGATGCCGTTTTTGTCGGTGCGATAACGAACCTGACCAGCCTTGGCGTTTTTAACCGCGGTAGCTACGTCTGGAGTTACGGTGCCGACTTTAGGGTTAGGCATCAGGCCACGTGGACCGAGGATCTGACCCAACTGACCTACAACGCGCATTGCATCCGGGGATGCGATAACTACGTCATAGTTCAGGTCGCCGCCTTTCATTTCGGCAGCCAGGTCGTCCATGCCTACACGGTCAGCGCCGGCAGCCAGAGCGGCTTCAGCAGCTGGACCCTGGGTGAACACAGCAACGCGAACGGTCTTGCCAGTGCCGTGTGGCAGCACAGTAGCGCTACGAACGACCTGGTCGGATTTACGCGGGTCAACACCCAGGTTTACAGCTACGTCGAACGACTCGCTGAACTTGACAGTCGACAGCTCGGCCAGCAGGGCAGCGGCGTCTACAAAGTTGTAGGCCTTGCCTGCTTCGATTTTGCCGGCGATAGCCTTTTGACGCTTGGTCAGCTTAGCCATTACACACCCTCCACGTTAAGGCCCATGCTACGAGCAGAACCGGCGATGGTACGCACGGCTGCTTCCATATCAGCTGCAGTCAGATCCGCGTTTTTGGTTTTCGCGATTTCTTCCAGCTGAGCACGAGTCACGGTGCCAACCTTAACGGTGTTCGGACGAGCGGAACCGCTGGTCAGACCGGCCGCCTTCTTCAGCAGAACCGAAGCAGGGGTGGATTTGGTTTCGAAAGTGAAGCTACGGTCGCTGTAGACAGTGATGATCACTGGAGTCGGCAGACCTGGCTCAAGACCCTGAGTACGGGCGTTGAAAGCCTTGCAGAATTCCATGATGTTCACGCCGTGCTGACCCAGAGCAGGACCAACAGGTGGGCTTGGGTTAGCCTGAGCGGCCTTCACTTGCAGCTTGATGTAAGCGGTAATCTTCTTGGCCATGAGGCACTCCAATTACGGGTTCGAAYGCCTCGAGAGGCTCCCCGGTTACTTGCGCGTTTATCCCAGTGACGACAAAACCCCACAGCCTATGGCTGCGGGGTTGGGATTTTTGCTCAACTAGACCTTTTCGACCTGGCTGAACTCGAGCTCCACCGGAGTAGAGCGACCGAAAATGAGCACTGCGACCTGGATCCGGCTCTTTTCGTAGTTAACTTCTTCAACAACACCGGTAAAGTCCGCAAACGGACCGTCATTGACACGTACCGACTCGCCCGGCTCGAACAACGTCTTCGGCTTCGGCTTGTCGCTACCATCAGCAACACGGCGCAGAATCGCTTCTGCTTCTTTATCGGTGATCGGTGCAGGCTTGTCGGCAGTACCGCCGATAAAGCCCATCACCCGAGGAGTGTCCTTGACCAAGTGCCAAGTACCCTCGTTCATATCCATCTGCACCAGCACGTAGCCAGGGAAGAATTTGCGTTCGCTTTTGCGCTTCTGGCCATTACGCATTTCAACCACTTCTTCAGTGGGAACCAGAATCTCGCCGAAGCCATCTTCCATACCGGCCAGCTTTACGCGCTCGACCAGCGAGCGCATTACATGCTTCTCGTAACCGGAGTAAGCATGCACAACATACCAACGCTTAGCCACGGGACACCCTTAGCCGACAATCAAGGAAACAAGCCAGCCGAGCAGGGAATCAAGACCCCACAACAGCAACGCCATAACCAGAACAACAGCCACCACAATCAGGGTGGTCTGCGTGGTTTCTTGGCGAGTTGGCCAAACGACTTTACGAATTTCGGTGCGTGCTTCCTTAACCAGTACAAAGAAAGACTTGCCCTTGACTGTCTGCAGGCCTACAAAGGCAGCTACAGCAGCAATGGCGAGCAATGCGAGTACGCGGTACAGGATCGGCGAAGCAGAGWAGTACTGATTGCCAACAACGCCAACAACCACCAGAGCGACTACTACAAGCCACTTGAGGAGGTCGAAACGAGAGCCTTGAGCTTCAGCTTTAGGAGTCATCTATGAAGATCCTGTGAAAAGAAAGCCAGACACACCAAGTGAATCTGGCAGGTCAGGAGGGAATCGAACCCCCAACCTACGGTTTTGGAGACCGTCGCTCTGCCAATTGAGCTACTGACCTAAAACAAAATCAGGCCGACCATTATGCCGACCCGAAAAAGACTTTACAACCACTACCAGGCAACTCCAGCTGCAATACCAGTACCTCAGCACCGGCAAACCCCGACAACACAACGAGGCGCAACCACAACCACCTAAAACAAAGGCAGATATTTTCATATCTGCCTTGTTATATGGAGCTCTTGAGCGGATTTGAACCGCTGACCTCACCCTTACCAAGGGTGTGCTCTACCAACTGAGCTACAAGAGCGTAACACTGTGCAAAACCTGTAAACTTGGAGCGGGTAGCGGGAATCGAACCCGCATCATCAGCTTGGAAGGCTGAGGTTCTACCACTAAACTATACCCGCGAGCGCTTACAGCTCTCGCTAAAAATGGTGGAGGGGGAAGGATTCGAACCTTCGAAGTCGTAGACGTCAGATTTACAGTCTGATCCCTTTGGCCGCTCGGGAACCCCTCCTAAGCGAGCCAGCATTCTACATCATGCCAGCCTTCTGTCAAGCATTTTCTCAATTAAATCTTGAGGTTAGCTGCGTTGACCTCGCTTCACATCGCTAACCGTTTCCGGTGTTCGCTGTGGAGCGGGCGCCATTCTATGCAAACTATTCAGTGGGCGCAACCCCCTCGCACGGCATTATTTTATGTTTTAACTCATTGAATTCTTTAGAAAGGTTTTGTAGCTGCAGATCGTCCAGCCAACGCCGGCTTTCCGGTGCGATACGCACCCAATACCCTGCCCCTTCTGTCGCAGCTTTCGGCAGGGACTGATACTTGACCTCCATCCCGCTCAAACGACGCTCAACCGCCTGCGCGGCCTCCTGGCGCGTATAGCCGCCCAGATAAAGGCAGCCATTGTCTGTCGAGACAGCCTTACCCTTGTCTTTGGAGACGTCACTTGCCTCGCTCAACAAGCGGATATCTTGTTGAGACCCGCGATACAGACTCAAAGGCGTGACATCCTTCGCGCGCAGAGGAGCCTCTTGTTGATGCCAAATGTAGTAGAAGCCATTGAGGACAAGCAGCAGCAGAAACAACCAACGCATAAAAACCTCAGGACAAGGGACAGGCCATGGCCAATCCGACGAACACCAAGTCCGGAACTACCCTGGCCTGAGGCACGACCTCAGAAACCAGGCTCGCATCTCCCCCGGTGAGAAACACGACAAAGCCCTCACCCCAGTAGGTGCGCGCCAACTCGAGCTGAGTCAATACGAAGCCGCGCAACATCAACAAACAGCCACGCTCTACAGCCTCAACAGTCGCGCGACCTGGAACAAGATTCTCCAGAGCCTGCTCAGCCGCCAGGTCCCCATAACGAATTTTGCGAGTGTGGGTGCGCAATTGGTTGCGCATCAACGGCATCCCCGGACAAATGAAACCACCCAAGTGCTCTCCATCCGCCGCGATAAAGTCAGCAGTCACGGCCGTACCGAAGTCGAGCACCAGGCACGCACCTGAAGCCAGATGAAAGCCTCCAAGCATTGCCAGCCACCGATCCAGACCCAGCCGCTCAAACTCCTCATACCCATTGCGCACGCCTGACATTTCGCGCGCAGGCGATGCGCACACAACCGGCACATCAAAGGCATCCCTCAGCAACGACGTCAGCGCAGCGGTTTCCTCCGCGGTCCTGACGCTCACCAGCCGGCAAAACGTAAGGGCAAGCCCTTTGAGCCTCCCCAACCCCTCAAGCAATGCGAGATTGGAATCGACGACCCCCTCACCAAGCACCTGCCCAGCATTAGCGGCAAGCACGCGCCACTTGATGAAACTATTCCCACAATCGAGCTCAAGAATCATCACGCAACCTCAGGCTCAATTCACCACCACTGAAGACTTTCTCCACACCATCCACCTTCAGGCGCAAGGCGCCCTGGCCATCAATACCAAGCACCTCACCATCAATTTGATTGACGCCGGCAATCAACGACACGCTTCGCCCCTGCCACAGGTGATTTTGCTCCCACTCTGACTGGATGGCCAAAAAACCACCCGTTTGGTGACGAGCGAGGTATCGCTGCAGCATCTCCCCCAGCACCGCAACCAATTGGTTGCGATCAAACAATTTGCCTGACTCGAGCCGCAGGGATGTCCATTGCTGGTCCACCTCGTCAGCGGACTGCATGTTCACATTGATTCCCACTCCCAGGACCACGTGGCACACATCAGCAGGATCACCAACCAACTCCAGCAATATTCCCGCGATTTTTTTCTGGCCTACAAGAACATCGTTAGGCCATTTCAATCCAGCGGCTGCAATACCGAGCTCACGCAACGTCTGCAAGACAGCGAGTCCAACGACGAGACTCAAGCCCTCCAACTGACGCATCCCACCATCAATGCGTAGCACGAGGCTGTAATAGACATTTTCTGCGAATGGACTGACCCACTTGCGACCACGTCGCCCGCGCCCGGCCGTCTGCCGCTCCGAAAGCACCACAAACGGTGCCGCTTGCCCCCGCTCGATAGCACGCAGTGCCTCGGCGTTCGTGGAGTCGATTGAGTCGTAAACCTGGACGGGCCAGGCGCTAGAATGCGCCTGAGCGCTTATCTCGGCAGGATCGAGCAGCGCTAATGGCGCGGACAATTGATAGCCGCGCCCACGAACTTTATGAATAGACAAACCCAGCTCAGCTTCCAAATGCTGAAGCTGCTTCCACACAGCACTACGACTGACGCCCAGGGCGGCGCCCAATGCTTGACCCGAATGGAATCGGCCATCTTTAAGAAGCTTTAACAACGTCAGCATGCAGGTCTCGCCTCACAATGAGGCCCGCATGATAGCCACGCATCGAGCGATTGCATAGAAATCCAGCAGCCGTGGCTTTCCTGCGGACAAAAACAAAACCCCTACCTGCATGCGCAGATAGGGGTTTCGGAATTTAATCTTGACGATGACCTACTCTCACATGGGGAAACCCCACACTACCATCGGCGATGCATCGTTTCACTGCTGAGTTCGGGATGGGATCAGGTGGTTCCAATGCTCTATGGTCGTCAAGAAATTCGGGTACCGAGTCGTGGCCAGCTGGCCGCGCTTCAGCAAATTGGGTAGGTGATAGCTTTCGGTGTTTTGCGAGMGTCGAACTTTCGGTTCTTTCGTCTTCACACACCGCAATCTGATGCTCTTTCGAGTAGTCAAATTGCTTGGGTGTTATATGGTCAAGCCTCACG